>JBBSAR010000125.1:0-9680 GCA_038252125.1 Desulfatiglandales bacterium | reverse complement strand
TCCCGGAGGTCCCGATAAACCATTCTTTTCTGTTATTTCGCCTTTTCCATCCCCATATCGAAGGCCTTCAGATTCGATTCCAGGAAGGCTTTTTTCGTGGAGGTGGACAAGACTTTCTTCATTTCATCCGCCCCGATGGGGATCGTACCCGAACCGATCAACGCCCCCAACATGACCATATTCAGGGACAACGGGTTCCCCACTTCCTCCGCGATGGCATTGCCGTCCAAGGCGATCACTCGCTTGGCCTTCTCCCGAATCAGCTTCAAACTGACTTCCACGGGGGGATAAACACCCTGTCCCACCGAGACGGTAAAGGGGGGCAGGGGGTGGGTGTTGGTGATAACCACCGTATCTTTATTGCACTTTCCCAATGCCCGCAAGGTTTCCAGAGGCTCGAAGCCGATGAGAACATCCGCCTCGGCACTGGAGACGATGGGACTTATTATGTCTCCCAAAAGAACGGCCGATTCCACAATGCCGCCCCTCTGTGCCATACCATGAATCTCACTCACAACGGCGGGTATGTTCATGGAAAGGGCGGCCTCCCCAAGCAGCCGCGAAGCAAGAAGGTTCCCCTGGCCACCCACGCCGATAAATACCAATCTTTTCGTTTTCATAGACGCCTCCCTTTCTTAGTCTTTCAGCGGAACGATTGCGTTTTCAGGACATACCTGCGCGCATACGGAGCAGCCGATACACAGGTTCTTGTCTATTTCCACCTGATCGCCGTTCAGATACATGGCAGGGCAGGCCAAAAGGTTAAGGCAGTCCCGATGATTTTTGCACTTGTTCTGGTTAACGGTAAATGCCTTGCTTTTCTTAAACTGGCCCGTGGCCTTCGCGAAAAGCGGGCAGAGCTCCTGTGAGATGATGACCGAAAGTCCGTCATAGTCCATGGTCGCCTGTATCGCTTCAATGGTCTTTTTCAGCTTGAACGGTTTTACCAAGTGAATGTCTTTCACGCCCAGTGCCCTGACCACGGCTTCGATCGATATGCGGTTTCGGGGGATGCCCATGACGCTGGTATCCACGCCCGGATGGATCTGGTGCCCCGTCATGGCCGTGGTGCCGTTGTCCAGAATCACAAGGGTGAATTTGTGATTGTTGTGCACCGCGTTTACCAGCCCGGTGATGCCGGAGTGAAAAAAGGTGGAGTCGCCGATGAAAGAGACCACTTTCTGGTTCGTTGCCTGTGAAAAGCCGCAGCCGGAACTCACCGAGGAACCCATGCAGATGACAAAATCGGCCATGGAGATGGGCGGAAGGAGCCCCAGAGTATAGCATCCGATATCCGTGGGATAAATGGTTTCTTTCCCGTAGACCTGTTTGACCGCGTAATAGGTCGCACGATGGGGGCACCCCGCACACAAGTTGGGCGGTCTGGCGGGAAGATCCGGAATACCGGAAAGGTTTACCTGCTCCGGCGCCGTATAGGCTATTCCCATGAACTCGGCGATAGCCTTGCGAACCATGGCGGGATCATATTCGTACAGCCTTGAAAAGTCCCCTGTTCCTTTCCCTTTAATTTCTATGGCCACGCCTTTTTCCTGGGCCAGGGCGCGCAACTCCTTTTCATTGATCGGTTCGAGTTCTTCCACCACCAGGACCTTGTCCACCTGCTCGAAAAATTTCAGGAAAAGATTCTCGGGCATGGGCCATGAAAAAGCCAGTTTCAGCATACTGACCTGGTCTCCAATTCCCAGATCCAGCACGGCATCTTTCACGTAGTTAAAGCTTGCCCCGTTGGCCACGATTCCCCATTTTCCCTTGCCCACAATCTCGTTGAAGGGCCGCGTTTCCGCCATTTCCCGGGCCTTGTCAAATTTTCCCAACAACTCCTTGTGAAGGTTTCGGGATACGGCGGGTACGGTTACAAAATGAAACGGATTCTTTTGAAATGTCGCTTTGGTTTTGCGGGGTTTCAGTTCTCCCAGCTCCACGGCCCCCCTCACATGGGCAAGTCTTGTGGTGGTTCTTATGATCACCGGCAGTTTCAACTCTTCGGAGAGGTCAAAAGCCATGGCGGTCATATCTTTCATTTCCTGGGTATTGGTAGGTTCCAGCATGGGCAGGCCCGAGAGGCGCGCGTAATACCGGTTATCCTGTTCATTCTGGCTGGAAAACAAAGATGGATCATCCGCATTGATGATCACCATGCCCCCGTTGATTCCCACATAAGCGAGGGTCATCAGGGGGTCCGCCGCCACATTCAGTCCCACGTGCTTCATGGTCACAATGGTTCTGACACCCGATACGGCCGCTCCGGCAGCCACTTCCATGGCCACTTTTTCATTGGTGGAATATTCAAAATAAAGGTCGGTCTCCTGGCTGATCTTGAAGAAATTCTCCGGGATCTCGGAGGAGGGTGTGCCCGGATAACATGTGGCAAAGGATACTCCCGCCTCCAGGGCGCCTCGGGCAATGGCTTCATTGCCCAACAGGAGCATCTTTTCTCCCGGGTTGTCTTTAAGAAGCTTGTGCATTTTTTTTGCCTCCCGATAAAGTCAGTGTTAACGTTAAAATCAGATCTTGAAACTTTCGGCCATCCCGCCATACTTCTTTCGCAATTTCGGCTTTTCAATCTTCCCGGTTGGATTTCGAGGAACGTCGTCAAAAATGATTTGGCGAGGTCTTTTATATCTCGGCAGTCCCTCGCAAAACCCGAGCACTTCTTCTCTGCCCATATCCATTCCGGGCTTTACTTTGATGATCGCCGCCACAATTTCCCCCAATCGGTCATCTTGGAGCCCGATTACCGCAACATCCTGTATCTTTTGGTTTTCCATCAGGAAATCCTCAATTTCCACGGGAAAGATATTCTCGCCGCCCGTGATAATCACATCCTTTTTCCGGTCCACCAACCAGATGAAGCCGTCTTCATCCACACGGGCCATATCGCCCGTAAGCAGCCACCCATTTATGAGGGTCGCTGCCGTTGCTTCGGGATTCTTATAGTACTCGGACATGACGCACGGACCTTTTACCATGAGCTCGCCGGGTTCCCCTTTCGGCACATCTTTATGGTTAAAGTCCACGATCCTGTATTCCCAGTCGAATCCGGGAACTCCTATGGCCCCTACCTTGTGGATGTTTTCAATGCCCAGGTGAACGCATCCGGGACCCGTCGTTTCGCTCAAACCGTAATTGGTGTCGTAATCGTGCATGGGAAAGACTTTCTTCCAGTTTCTGATCAGGCTTGGCGGCACGGGCTGGGCGCCGATGTGCATGAGGCGCCATTGATCCAGCTTGTAGTCCTTCAGGGCCACATCGTCGTTTTCGAGCGCGATGAGGATATCCTGGGCCCAGGGAACCAACAGCCAGACGATGGTGGCCTGTTCTTCGGAAACGGCTTCCAATATCCACGAAGGCTTGATGCCTTTGAGAATCACCCCTTTGCCGCCGACAATAAAACTCCCGAACCAGTGCATTTTTGCGCCGGTGTGATAAAGGGGGGGGATGCAGAGGAAGATGTCTTCGTGCGTTTGACCGTGGTGCTTGTTCTCGATGATGCAGGAAGCCTCCAGGTTTCTGTGGGTGAGCAGGATCGGCTTCGGCGTTCCCGTGGTTCCGGAGGTGAAATAGAGGGCTGCCTCATCCAGGAGGGTCATAGGCACATTCGGATCTTCCTCCGCCCCCGCCTGTAGAAAGGAGGCAAGAGATTCGGCATATTCCGGTTTCAGATTATCCGGTCCGACAAAGATGAAATGCTCAATGGTCGTTAAATCGTCCCTGATCTGGTTGATCCGATCAATAAACTCGGGTCCGAAAATCATGATCCTTGCCTCGGCAATCTCCGCACAGTATCGGATGTCGTTCGCCAAAAACCTGAAATTCAGCGGGACCGCCCAGCCGCCTGTTCTCAAGATTCCGAAATAGGCAGGAAGCCATTCGAGACAATTCATCATGAGATGAATGACCTTGTCCCCTTTTCGAACCCCTTTCCCGATCAGGGCATTGGCAATCCTGTTGGCCATCTTGTCAAACTCTTGCCAGGTTATGGCTGTCCGCGTTCCATTTGCCGGATCCCTCTCTATCAGGGAGGTCTCATTTCCATACATCCTTGCGTTTCGAGCCAGAATCTCAGTAATAATCATGCCATCCCTCCTATGGAGCTATATTTTAGCTATAAAGTAACTTTAAATAAGCAGGCTACCCCCTGTCAAGGAAAAAGCGATACAACCGGAATGTGCAAAATGGAATCGAAGAAAGAGATGGTGCTTTCAGAACAAACCTCTCTATCATCATATTTTCCTGGAATGGCTAAGTAAAATTCTTGAAGATTGGCCGGAAGCGAAGAGACTGGAAATGGATGGGGGGCGACAGGCATGCGGGGACCGGGGAGAAAATTCTTCATAGGTGCAGCGCCTTCCCGTTTTACAACGGGATGAGGTCAAGGCAGAACTTTTGAAAGTTCTGCTTACTTCCCATGACCCGTTGCGGGCGTATGAGAATCATCAACCATCAACCGGAAAAAAACCTCTTCCGTCCTTTTAGAGGCTGGCCTTTGCCATGGGCAGAAAAGGAGAATTCTTATATTCAGACACAAAGGCCTTCAGGGTTTCTTTTGCCTTGTCATCCTGTTTATTCAGCCTGTACACACGGGCCAGATTATACATGGCCGTCTCTCTGAATGGGGTGTCAGGCGATGCTACCAGAGGACTGAGAAGACTGATGGATTTTTCCATTTCTCCCTTGGCCTCAAAGCTTGCCGCAAGCGCTAAGTCATTGAGAACACTGTATTCCCTGTCTCCCTTGACCTTGTCTCCGAATTTTTCGTAAGAAGCTATGGCGTCTCCATACTGCTTCTGACTGAATTTCAGGTGGCCCATCTGTGGGTAAGCGAGCAGAGCGGCCTTTGAAGAGCCATAGTCATCAATGACTTTCTGGAAAAGTTCTTCCGCCTTGATCTTTTCTTCGTCCGAAAGTTCCGGTTTTTCATTCTTCGCCAGGATGTCGTATGCCGCATTATAGGCCTCAAGCCCGCTTTTGTTGACATGGGTAAAATATGCGAAAGAGGCCAGATAGATGACGGCAATCACGGCGAGTCCTATCCCTATGAATGTAAACTGGCGCAAATGGTCGTTGAAGAAAGCCAAGGCGCTTGAAGAAAGCGTTTGAAATTCATCCGGACCTTTTAACAATTCTTTTCTGGAAATTTTTTTCTTGGCCACGTAAAATCCTCCCTGTTTGTTTGCTTCAGATAACAGATGCCCCCATTTCAGTCAAGTCAAAAGAAGAACCGCAAAAAGAAAGCTTGTTTTTCCCTCCTGAAAAATGATAATCCGCACCTATTCAGATCAGCCTCAAGCTTCCGGTCTTGAGCCTTGAGGTTTTGCCTTTGAGCCCCGCAAACAGCGCGCGGGATCTTCGACTTTCAGCTTTGAACTCTTCCGGTTTATCCGGGTTAGGGGTTTCCGTTGCACGTGGACGCCTTTCTGGAATTCTTGAATTCCCTTCCGAATTCGCTCATCTACATCTTGCTCGGAATAAGTGCATTTGTGGAAAATGTTTTTCCCCCTATTCCCGGCGATACCATTACGGCATTCGGCGCTTTCCTGGTGGGAACGCAACGGCTGAGTTTTCTGGGGGTTTACATTTCCACAACCATTGGAAGCCTGTTCGGTTTCATGACGCTTTTCTGGATAGGCAGGATTCTTGGAAGAAAATTCTTCATTGAAAGGGATTACCGATTCTTCAAAGCGGTGGATATCCTGAAGGCTGAAGAATGGTTTCGTAAATACGGCTATTTTCTTGTCTTGCTCAACCGGTTTTTCCCGGGAATTCGATCCGTTATCTCTCTGGCGGGAGGGATTTCCGAACTCAAACTGGTTCCAACCACTCTTTTTGCCCTGATCAGCGCCGGCGTATGGAACCTGTTGTGGATACTGGCCGGTTATTTCCTGGGAACGAACTGGGAGACCGCGAAAGAAAAATTTTTCGTCCTGGTGTTCCGGTACAATATGGGCGCCTTCCTGATCATGGCTGTTATTGCAGGCGTTATTATCCTATTGGTTTTCAGAAAGAGACGTCGAAAAAGAGATCCGTGATTCCGAATCCTTAAGCCTCTTTTTTCGTTTCCTCTCCGATCCAGTCCAGGAATGGCCCGTGACCATCGGCAATAGGCAGGCTCAGGATGCAGGGCAGTTCATAGCTGTGCATGGCCTTGACCTTTTCGATCAGCTCGGGGACCAGGACTTTTTTGGTCTTGGCGATGAGCACCGCTTCCGGCTCCTCCCGTATCCGGCCTCCCCACCAGTAAATGGACTGGATATTGCTGAAAATATTTACGGATGCCGCCAGCCTTTCCTCCACCAGTTTCTTCCCTATGGTCCGGGCTTCTTCAGCGCTTCCGGTCGTAATATAGATGAGCGTTGTTTCTTTGTTCATCGCTTTTTCCCTCTCGTGTGAAACTGTTTTTCAACAGCCTGGGACAAAATATTTGAAATATTCCCGTGACTGTGTTATGGGGTTTCCTATCGTTTTGTACCATTTTTCTCAAGCTGAGGGTTAGGCTAAATTAAGGATGAGCTCCATACGACTATTAATCAGAGAGGAGAACGAAAATGACAATGGTAGATCAAACCTGTTCGGCATTTATTGAAGTACTGGCATCAAAAGCACCTGTTCCGGGGGGAGGCGGCGCGGCTGCCATGGGAGGCGCCATAGGTATGGCTCTTTCCAATATGGTGGGAAACCTCACCGTCGGAAAAAAGAAATATGCTGATGTGGAAGGAGAAGTAAAAGAACTCATTGCCAAAGGGGAAGATATTATCCTCAAGCTCAAAAAACTGGTAGATAAGGACGCGGAAGTATTTGAACCCCTGTCAAAAGCCTATGGGCTTCCGAAAACCACTCCTGAGGAAATGAAGTTTAAGGAAGAAACCATGGAAAGCTGTTGCAAAACAGCCTGTGGGGTTCCCATGGAAATCATGCGGGCGGCCTTTGAAGGGATTAAAATTCATGCCAGAATGGGCGAGATTGGAACCATGATCGCTATCTCCGATGTGGGGTGCGGCGTGGTTTTTTTGAAAAGTGCGCTGATTTCAGGAAGTTTGAACGTAATCATCAATCTCAATGCCATCAAGGATCAGGCATTCTGCTCCGCCACTCGTAAGGAAATGGACGAATTGATCAACACCGGCTCCAAAATGGCGGACGACACGCTGGCGCTTGTACTATCAAAATTGAAAAAATAAGGAGACTTACCGATGGCTGACCTGTTGAAAGGAAAACCCGTGGCCGATGCCATGAAGGCGGAATTGATAAAGAAAGTTGAAGGTCTGAAGGCAAAAGGTCTTTCACCGAAGCTCGGCATCATTCGAGTGGGCCAACGTCCGGACGACCTGTTTTACGAAGGGGGCGCAAAGAAGACCTGTGCCGCCCTCGGCATGGATTCCGAAGTTTTCGAATATCCGGAGAACATAGAGCAGGCGGCTTTTGAAGAAGCCGTTACGAAAGTGGGACAAATGAAAGAGGTCCACGGAATCTTAATGTTTTCCCCTTTGCCGAAGCACCTGAATGAGAAAAAAATCAGAACCCTGATTCCGGTGGAAAAGGATGTGGATTGTTTGACCACAGGTGGCGCGGCGAAAATCTTTACCGATGATCCGACCGGCTTCCCGCCTTGCACGCCCACGGCCTGCATGGAGATGCTTCATCATTTCGAAATCCCCATCAAAGGGAAAAAATGCGTTGTGGTGGGTCGGTCCCTGGTGGTTGGAAAACCCCTGGCCATGCTGCTGTTAAGGGAGCATGGCACCGTAACCATCTGCCATTCCAGAACCGAGAACCTTCCGGAAGTCTGCCAGAATGCGGAAATCCTCATCGCGGCCGTAGGAAGGGCCAAGATGATCAAAGGCAATTTCGTGCGGCCCGGGCAGATTGTAATCGATGTAGGGATCAATCCTGATCCAGACAATCCCGGCAAATATTGCGGCGATGTGGACTTTGCCGAGGTGGAACCGATAGTTCAGAAGATTTCACCGGTCCCGGCAGGGGTGGGTTCGGTGACCACCTGGGTTCTCTGCAAACAGACCATCATGGCCTGTGAAATGCAGAATGGCTGATATTAGAAAACAAAAAAAAGCGGGATCAGACTATAAAATCTGATCCCGCTTTGTTGTTCATGTACGGTCAAAAAAACTTTAGGCTCTTTGTGTGGACGAAAACTTTCCCGTAATGATGGAAACGTAAATGGCAATAATGACGATTTCCAACCCAAGAACCACCAGCCACGATCCAAACCAATCCCACACCAATCCTCCCAGTACAAATCCGGGGACCATGGTCGCTATTCCTATTCCTATTTTTCTAAAAAGGTCCATTCAAAACCTCCAAAAATTTAGGTGTTCGCTTGTAAACGAAATTCACAACCGTAAGGGTAAAGTATCTTAAATCTGAATTTTGAGGAATAGTATAGAAAAAACAGTGCTCGGTCAAGAATTTTGGAAGGAACGGCAAAAAAATATTTGCCTTGATTTTTAAAAACAAAATATCTATATTTCAAGTTCTTTCCGAATACGAAATCGGGGCGTGGCGCAGCCTGGTAGCGCACCTGCTTTGGGAGCAGGATGTCGGAGGTTCAAATCCTCTCGCCCCGACCAATCAAAAAGTATTTCTTGCCATGATCACTTTATATGTGCTGAAGGGATTTCCGGGAAGCGATACATCGGCATTACGAATGATCTCCCCAGAAGGCTGAGAGAACATCGTTCCCGCAAAACAAAAGGGAGCCAGATTATTGGCAACTTTACGCTTCTTCACAGTGAGGAACTCCCTGATTACAAATCCTCGAGGAATCGTGAGAAATTCCTCAAATCCGGCCAAGGTCGAAAATGTCGGAAGTAGCACATGAGGGTATGCTTACTGTGAATGGTGGGTTGTAATACACCTACGGCATAAAGTCAGGCTCGTTTTCGATCATATCCAGGCACTCCTCCAACGACAAGTCAAACCCGATCTCAAACCACTGACCAGTGTGTCTCATATAAGCCAGATTGAACCTGTCTCGATCCTCATATTCTAATCGAGCAAAGTTGCTATTAAACGATGGCGACATCGCATGTGGCGATGGACAGTTGTATTTCGCGCAGAAATAAAAATTATCTCGATGCCATTTGCTGAGGATGTCGACCAGATAATTGAAATCATGGTCTTTAGGGGGCTGCTTAATGTATTTCGTCTTGAGTACACGGTCGATCAGCGTATCTGCCTTCTGCTTCACTTCGTTCTTGATCGCATCAGAGATTTTAGGGATCGATCTCTTTTTCGTTGGCGCCCATGTATAATTTTTCATCTACCCTCCCAATTCGTCCGATTCAGCAGGATTCAGCGTCCACGTCTTTTCATGAAAATCCCCGTGGCGCAGCGCCTCAATCGAGCTGAACAGGCCACCTGATACACCCCAGATAGCGAGCGCAGGCAGTCTCTTCATAAAAAAATGCTGAAACGCCAACTGAGTCCGAGGGTAACCTGGCACGCACAGGGCCATGCCCCAAAGTACCAACTTCTTCTTCCCGAGTCCATAGTTATGTCCGAAATGATAGCCCTGGTTTTTCAGTGTATTGAAGGTTCCATTTTCGACCTTCCATCGTGTACTGCCGCCTCGCATAAGCTCATAGGCATTCGCTTTTGTTATGGTAAAATCAGTAACCCAGCTGAAATGCTGGGTTTTTTGG
>JBBSAR010000124.1:0-9725 GCA_038252125.1 Desulfatiglandales bacterium | reverse complement strand
CCATTTAATCTCTCCTCATCTTTTTGGTCCAAAATCTTCAAGAGTTGTTTCGACATTTCCTTGAATGGGCCTTTGGCAATGGCGGCGTCTGCGCCCAGTTCAACAAAATTGGTTAGATCCTCAACCGTGGTCGCCGAAATGATCACCATGAAAAGATCTTTCAAATGGCGCATGCCTCGAATAATGCGGCAAAGCCTGTCACCCCTGATATTGGGCATTACAAGGTCTATAAAGGCCACATCGGGAATGAAATGTTTCAAAATTTCCAATGCGGAAAGCCCGTCTTCGGCCGTTTTCACTTCATGTCCCTGTTCTTCAAACAGATCCGCCATAAACTGCAGCATGAGCCGATCATTGTCAACAACCAGTATCTTTTTCCCCATGGACTTCCCCAAGCATTGACAGTTTGCGAATTTCAATCATTCTTTGAACACTAGTGTTCTGTCATATCTATCATGTCGTAAAGATGCCGTCATTCCGGGCTTGACCCGGAATCCAGAATCTCCGAATTAGCCACAAATACTGGATTCCGGCTTTCGCCGGAATGACGTGGGTGATGCTTCATTTTCTTTCATATCAGACACTTGATATATGACACGACACTATAAATAGCAGCTGTTTTCAGGGTTTAATTTCATCCTGCCCCTGACAATACCAGCGCAAAAATTACAACAAAAAAACTTATGGTTTTTCTTTTCATGATATTTCCCCTTTCTCAAATTCTATAAATGAAAAAGCAATATTCATGCTGGAAAAGGGTTTATGTGGGAAATATTCAAAATAAATACGCTAAGAGTTGGATATTCTTCATAATTGATCCAGGGTAAACCTTCGGCTGTGCCGGAGGACTCCCAAAGTTTGACATTTCCGGGATTATATGGAAAGCCTCTCAAAAAGTGAACCGCTCAAAATTCACAGAAAGAGAGGCTTTATGATGAATAATGAACAGAGTTTAAGTCATACAAAGTGGGAATGCAAATATCATCTGACATGGATTCCTAAATATCGGAAAAAGACACTTTATGGTGATTTTCGAAAATATTTGGGTGAGGTGTTGAGAGATTTGGCACAGAGGCGGGAATGTGAAATACTGGAAGGGCATCTGATGCCAGATCATGCCCATATGTTGATTTCAATTCCACCGAAGTATTCGGTATCACAAGTGGTTGGCTTCATCAAAGGGAAAAGTGCGATCCACATGGCAAGGCAATACTTCGGACACAAGAAGAATTTTACGGGTCAACATCTTTGGGCCAGAGGATACCATGTTTCTACAGTAGGCAGAGACGAAGAGGCAATCCGGAAATATATCAAGGAGCAGGAAAGAGAAGATCGAAGAATAGATCAACTGAGTTTGTTTAGGTAAATTCCCGCCACCTTTGAGGTGGCTCATGGTTTTTCAACCGCTTTGAGCGGTTCACATATTTCAAGCCTCCGGCTGTGCCGGAGGTGTTTGACTGCAAGGCTACCATATGTATTGTTGACAACTCAACCACTTAAAAGCTCATAAATTCAGACTTTCAGCCAACCACCCCACCAAATTGATCGCCTATTTTCCCTTGGGAGCTTTAACACTAACGTAGATGCCTCTCTTGGTTGTTTTTATCTGACCCATTTTCTTTGCTCTGTTGACAGTAGCCCAGACCTGATTCTTTTTAAAACCCGTTTGTTCCATGATGTAGTTTGTATCAACGCCTTTTGGATTGGACTCGATGAGATTCAGGATGGTGCCGGCCATGGTGCCTTTTTTTGCCTGAACAGCTGGTTTTTGGAGTTCTTCCGGTTTTGCCTGGGGAGGTTTTTCTGATTTGATGATGGGTTGAACGGCATTTTCCAGGGCAGCATCTTCCCTTTCTTTGAGCTTTCTTAGCGCTTCGAACGTATCATCGAGGCAGCTTTCCCCCTGTGATTTCGGCAAACATGCCATCTATACCATGCAGAAACGTATGTGTGAAATCGCCGATTCGCAGAAACTGGAGCTCGAAAACAAAAAGAAAAGGGTGCAATACGGCAAGCCCCCCAAGCCTTTCTGCGTTGTTTCGGTCGGGGCTTTCGATTTCGGCAAGATTATGAACCTGCGCAAAAACCGCGATGCCTATACCCGTTTTGTGCTGGGAATATTCGGCATTACGGAACGGGATGACGGCCTGGCCGCCAAGTATCGGGTGAGCAATGTCTGCGCCCTGAAAGACAACAATCCGGTGGAGGTGTTCCCGGTCTGGGATGATGAGTATCTCCAGAATGTGCGGGTGGATGCGGAATACCTGCAAGATATCATTACCCAGTCCGGAGGAAAATTGAAGGGAATCTATTATCTCGTTGCACCGGAAAACTGTACGCGGGTGGGAGACACGGAGCTGAAAAATGTCGACGGCGACTCGGTTATTTTTAAGATGCTGACCTTTCCCTACAAGGTACTGGAAGAGGTGTTCCGCAATTTTTCCATCGAAGAACAGCCCAACACTGCGGACAATATCAATAAACTCATTTCATCGGTGGGCTTTTACTTCAACGAAACCGTGTCGGTGAAGGTAAATGCCCTTCAGCCCCTGAATGCGTTTTGGATGCTTTTCGTGCAGGAGGGATGGCGGTAAGCGGAATCCGGCCACTGAATATGGCGGTTTCAGCGCAGGCTTTGTTATCGAAGGCGCGGTTCAGAGAAGCTGGGGATATATTTTTGTGTTTAGCCGGGGGTAAGCCGACTGTTTGCTTTTTGTTTTATTGTTTTGAAAGGATTTCATAAGGGATACTATTTTAGGCAGTGTCCACAAATTGCTTTGTGGGCCCATGCTGAGCTCCAGGATTCTCAGACTCTTATCACGGCGGATACCCCGCCCTGCTCCTCTATTTTTCGTAATCTATTCCTTCCTTGCCACGGGTTGGCCTTCTCCCGTTTCTGGATATGAGTAACGCCCAGACCCCTATTTCCGTTCGCTCTCTCAACTGATTTCAAAATACACACGTTTAAGCAAATTTCCATCCGCTGAGGTTATATCTACTCTCCAAGGACCGATAAGATTTTTGTTTGCAATTGCCTTATAACTCCAGGTCCTCCAGATGGGTGACCTGATATCCAAAACGATTTCGCCGACCTTCTTCCCCTCAAAATAATAGATGTGTCTGATCGAAGAAAGATGGCTATCGCATTTTATCAAATTCCATATGTAAACTCCGTCCGTCGACCACTGAAAGGAATCATCCTTTCCAAAGGGCTTTTTGCCTTTTACATCAGTACAAACAGCCGCCTCTATAACTTCTACATTTTTTTCATGATCCGAGCTTTCATTCGCGCTTGGCTCACCTGATGCAACCTCCATAACCGGTCTTGCAGGCTCTGGTATTTTCTGAGGTTTCGCATTTACTTCTTTCTTAAGAACTATCTGATCCGGACTATCATGTTTTAATTCGGAGTCTGAGAGTGTTGTGAAGGTAACGTTCCCAATCTTTGAGGAGTTTTGAGAATGACCAGCCATTTCTTGCGCGTTTTGTGTTCGTTTTGATAGTTCTCCCGGTCGCTCTAAAGGCAAATGGGTCGTTTGCAATCCTTTGCTCTCTGGATTTTGAACATTGGCAAGAACAAGGGATTTGTCTTCACCCTCAGATAACAAGTGATAAGCTGTGAAAATCAGTAGGCCCAGGATGGCGGAGCAAAGAAGAAGCCATTTCCCTTTATTTAATGAAGGAATTATCGAGCGTTGCCTAATTTTGTGTTCCGATATCTCTTGTTGCATATCCTCGGCTTTATTTATTTTTCGGCATTGTGAATCAAATCGGTCGAGGGCTTCATGTGCGTTTATTCCAATGGCCGTGGCATAAAGAGAGATATATCCTCTGATATACGGTCCTTCGGGTACTTGCTCAAAATTGTCTTTTTCAATGAAATCAAGATACCGTTCCGTAACATTTGTCAAATGAGCAACTTCTTTCAAACTAATATTTTTAGCTTCCCTTTGTTCTTTCAGATAATCCCCAAAGGTTTGCATTGTTTAACCTCCACATCCTTTGTTCTACTTAGTAGAATTAGCCAGATTATACACTCTGTCCCTTATGCAGGCAATCAGAGTTTCAACCTCTGTTTGCTTCAGTTGAAGTAAGAAGCTTAAATCATGATCCGTTTTCAGAATCTCCATGATCTTTCCTATAAGTTCTTCTTTTGTCAAGGCTAACATCCTTTGAAATCAAAAAGTATCATCTTATTTAGAGCCGGTCGGTTCCTTGTATTTGTCGAAAATGTTCAAATTTAACTATAGGTTGCATAAACTTTCTTCTCATTTATTGTCCATCCAATATATCAATATCGCTTAGATAGAGAATGTTGTCTTCACCTCAGCAACCGCACAAGGCTCATACCTGGTCTATTGGGGAATGAGGAGCGCTACTAACGAAAATACCACGTTCCTCGTCTGAAAGATATGGCTTTATGCGTAAACAGGTTTCCAGCGATTTATTGAAATAGTAAAATAAGTAAATATGAGAAACTTCATCTGAATCTTTCAAGCCGTCAACGGGAGCATTCGCGATTTCTGACGGAACCGGGTTTGGAAGCACAATGAGAAGGTTCCGTCACCCGGACTTAAAAGCCATTCCTTTATCTGATCTCGAATTTCGCGGACTTTTGCTAATTCTTCCTCCTTATGGGTCGGGTATCGTTTCCGCGGAACTCGCGATTATTCGGTAAAGGATATTATCAGCATATAACCAAACCGAATCGTGTCAAGTCAGGTTTGCGTTAGGAGCGGTCTTGAGATTTGCGAGCGAAGAAAACGGGGCAAGGTGACATTTTCGTTGGGCTCGTCAACCGTCCTGGGTCAATCGCCGAAGTTGAGGAAATCGTCCGAAGCTATGGTTGCATGGTTCTGAGAATCATGGATACTCCGCAAAGAATTTTCCCCAACTGGTGTTCGCCTCGATGACCTCCATGATACGTCGTCCGACGAAGGGCCACCAGAACTGATCATGATAAAGATAGGAGCCAAATACAAACAGGTAAACCAGTGGACTTCGGAAAATGAGCTTCTGGATGCCTTTGAGGGGTCCGAACCAGAGGAGATCCCCGAAGCGGCTTGCCAGGTTGTCCCCCACCTTGAAACCGAAATTCAGGGAAGAAATATCTTCCCCTTTCACCTCAATCTCTTCGGGCCGGCCCACCCCCAGTCCGTCTTCATGGGCCATCTGAATATAGGCTATTTTCATGGGATCGAATCCCATAAGCTTGGCCGCCACGGCGTCAATGGCGACGGGGTCCGCACTGGCAAGGATGAGGTCCTTTTGCACCGGGATCATTGTTCGCGGGCCGGCGCCATTGCCGCAGAGGGTTCCGTCCATGACAGTGAATATGCCTCTGTGGATTTCCCGTTGAATGACCAGCAAGTCCACCAGGGTTTCGTGAATGACCGAGTGGGTGTAATGACGTCGGGTGTTGAGAAGACCCCCGAAGGCATTTTTCATGGAGCCGGTGGTCGTCGTGTAGATGTGGCACTTTATGGTGGGGAGATGGACAATATTCTTTCCCCGAAAAAGAGAGGGAATCTTTATTCCTTCAGGATAGATCCGGTCAAGCACTCTCATCCGGCCCTTGGGTCGATAGACCTCCCACCGCGTATCCCGGGGGAGAAAATTGTACTTTTCCGGTATGCCGTACCGATGATAAACAGGTTCCAACTTGTTCAGTCGTCCCCCCTTAAAAGGATCCGTAACCACGGTGTTGTTATGAACAGCCAAGAGATCCTTGAATCCCGCGTCTCTCAGCCCCCGTATTGTCCCCTCCAACTGCCAGGGGGTCGTATTTGCCGAAAGAAGGGGGAAATGCCAGGAGATATTGTCCTTAAGGATCGTTGTCGCCTCAAGATCAAGGGCCTCTTTCACTCCCGCGAGTTCCATCAGTTTCACGATATCCGATAGAACCGTCTCCGGTTTTGTCCGGAGGGCTGTAACCACTGATCGCATCATGTTCAGGCTCCTTTCCCGGGCATCGTAACGTTCCCGCTCAGACCATTCTGGTGATAATGAGCACGCAAAAGATCCCCCAGAGTAAAACGCTCACAAGTAAGGGGTTGTCGGACAGGATGATCCTCTCGGGAGAACCTCCTTCGCTCCTCTGATAAATCAAATAGAGATAGCGAAAGATACCGTAGAGAACGAAGGGAAAGGTATAGATCATATTTTCCGTGTGGAATTTCTCCACGGTTTCAGGGGACGTACAATAAAGGAGATATGTCAACAGGACCCCGCCGGTCGTCACGCCGATCATTTGATCCAGGAGCTGAGAGCTATACTGGGAGAGGACCTTTCGGTGTTTTCCCGCCTCTTCCTTCCCCAATATAAGAATTTCATGCCTGCGCTTCGAGAGGATCAAGAACATGGCGATAAAAATTGCGCAAATAATGAGCCACCTGGATACCGGCACGCCGATGGCGACAGCGCCCGCAATCACCCGCAGGAAAAATCCGGCTGCCACGCAAAAGACATCCAGGATGACCACATCCCTCAGCCATAAATTATAAAGGACTTGCACGCCAAGGTAGATCATCAGGACAAGAAAGAACCCCATCCCGACACACGCGCCCCATAGGAGGGAAAGGATCAGGAGCCCCGCCGCCGTGCCTATGGCGATCGGGGGAGAGATCAGGCCGGCGGCGATGGCCCGATATCGCTTGACCGGATGACGTCGGTCCTCCTCCCGATCCAGATAATCGTTGATCAGATAGACGGCGCCCGTAAGCGCGCAAAACACGGCCATCGCCTGAACGCTCGCCAACACCTTGGCCGCATCGAAAAATTGTTGCGCGAAGATCAGAGGGAGAAAGATAAACCCGTTTTTGATCCACTGACGCGGCCTCAGGGAGAGGAATAGGAGATGAACGGTCTTCATTTAGGTGCTCTTTCCTTTTCGTACGACGATCCTTTTAATGCCCTCCGTTAACGCCCCGCCGCTCACTTCCTTTACTTCTGATCAAAACTATCTTATCATGATATCGACAAAAAATGAACGGGAAGTTTTGAGAAGGATAAGTGAGGAAAGGTGTTCGTGTTTTTCATGAGACAACGATTAAACAGAAACAGACATGGAAGAATAGTTTCGATCTTGATGGGATTGGCCCTGTTTTGCGGAATCAGCTTGATCGTTTCGCGTGGCTTTGGCCAGGAAGGTGCGCAACCGCAAAAAGACCCGGCGCCAAAAAATCAGGTAGACCAGTACAATGCCCCAACCCCCAAGACCGTTATCGAGCTACAGCAATTTCGAACGACCACTTTGCTACCCATCGCCGGGCCGTCCGGTCAGCCGGGTACGGCTACGTTGATCAATCTGAACCCTCGCATCAATACCTGGTTCTTGCTCCTCATCCAATGGAACGACAGCGGGCTTCTGGAGCATTATCACATCCAGAATCCCGATCCCGCAACCCAGACCCTCAGCCTTGACCCGAAATGCCCCCATGGCATTTTGATTTCCACCAAGGAGGGCGCCCACTCCTGCGAACTCTGGTCCAACCCCGCACATTCCAAAATGGCCGATGCCGTTGGATCGGGCGTACCCTACGCCCCTATCTGCGGAGGAAAGCTTTTTGTGAGAAATATGACCCAAGGGAACAAGACGACCCTGGAACGGATTACCGATTTGCTTCGGAGTCATGTCTGGCAGGGGGAGAAGATTACCACCTTTGTGCGGGAGACGTTCTATAAGGATGCCTACCTGAACACGTCTGAAATGCTGGAAGCAAAAAATCATTCCGTCGAGGCAAGGCCGCATCCCTACGGCGCCCCTGCCCCTCCCATGATGAACCCGCGCTATTCCAATAAATTCCTGGTCCCGGAAGAACTGGGCATCGCCCTTGATTCAGAGACGGGAAACAGGCTCCTGGTGGGCCGTTGGTACGGCGCCGCGGGCTTCCCGGGTGTCTTTGTCAGTGTCACTCAACCCAATCTCGTAGCGGAAGAGGTTGCGCAAAACCAAGGCAAGCGGGTCAACCCTCTCGATACGGTGGAATCCGCCGCGCTTGTATACATGGTTGCCTTTGATCTCGATCGCTTCGACCTGGGGTTTGAGATGGGCGCCGACCACCCCAGGGTGGGATGGTCGGACCGCGTTCAGGATCAAATGCGAGATAATGCCCTGCCGGGACCGGACGGAATCGGAACACTGGATCCACTGGTAATGACCGGCATGGTAAGCCCCGCGGATATTCAACGGACCGCGGCAACCTTTATCGGAGGATTCAAACGGTATCACGGGGCCTTTCGGTGGTCGGATCTGGCCCTCAGAAACCACGGGAGCCATTACGGCTTTATGGAGAACGGGGTGATTCTGAGTAAGCTTCAACCAGATCTCTCCACGGTTGTGGTCTTTGATGACGGGACCGTCGATCTTAAGACATGGAAAAAGACGGATGACGCGGACCTCCACCGGATTCGCCACGCCCGGCAGAACGGAGTTCCCATCATCGATTACGATCCTGCCACCGGGACATCCAAGGTCGGGGCGTTCGTTCTCCGCTGGGGCCAGGGAAACTGGTCAGGCTCCGAGGAAAAGAAATTTCGGACCGTCAGGGCCGGACTGGGCCTTCAGGTCTTTCAAGATCGACGCTTCTTGATCTATGGCTATTTCTCCGCCGCCACGCCATCGGCCATGGCTCGGGTCTTCCAGGCATACCAGTGCAGGTATGCCATGCTCCTCGACATTAATGCCCTGGAACATACCTACCTGGCAGTTTATAGACGCCGGGGGCCGGAATTATTCGTCCAGCACCTGATCAAAGGGATGGACGTGCTGGACAAGACCAAGGGAGACCGGATCATTCCGCGATTTTTGGGCTACCCGGACAATCGCGATTTTTTCTATCTTCTACGAAAGGTGGATTCATGAAACGCTTCTCTACCGGGCTTGCATGCCTTTTTATCCTGATCATGGTTTTTGCCGGAGAGGCCCATTCACGGGATGATAGAGGCCTTGCGGAACAGAACGAGGCACTCTTTCTTCAGCTTAAAAAGGTTCACGGGGTCACGGATGAACAGATGGCCGCGGTGCGGGCGATTTTTGCCGGATCGGGCTATATGGGCCAGGGTAATCCGGCCATCACCAGACATCCTGTCACGGTTGAGCAGTGCGAAGAAAAACTCACAAAGGAAGGCATCCAGTACGAAGACCCGGCCTTTGAGAAGATATGCGGGGCCAAATACATGGCGCCCCTCTACAATCCGGCCGTTGAAAAGCCCGAGGATGCCCGCGAGTGTATCGATCAGTTTGAGTTTCCTGACATTCCGTGTGCGTACCCGGTCGTATGGGTGCGCGCCATTGAGGCGGCGCAAATCTGTGAAGCAATGGGCAAGCGTCTATGTGATGCCCATGAATGGGAAGGGGCCTGCGCGGGCGCCCTCGAGGAGCCTGACTACCGTTTTGATCTGGCAGTCGGAAAGGATCCGGAGGCAGCGATCCGTCTCATGAGGGAGACCCACAACAGGAAGTACGGCGCGAGCAAGTCCTGGAGCTACGGGCCGGAATACAGGAAAGGGATCTGCGCCGCCGCGGGTTCAAAGACCCCCGGGTGCACCGGCGGCAGCTGGACCGAATGCGGATCCAATACCTTCCCGGCAGGTTTTTTTCCCCTCTGCCGGAGTCCCCTCCAGGTCTACGACCTCAACGGCAATGCGGCGGAGCATATGAACCTGCCCCTTCAGGAGAGCCAGATGGCAAGCGGCGGAAGCCGGGAGTATGGGTACACCGAGAT
>JBBSAR010000123.1:0-9786 GCA_038252125.1 Desulfatiglandales bacterium | reverse complement strand
CCATGCAAAATCCCACGGGGCCGTGGCTCCGGGTGGAAGACCATGCGTGGATTCCTTCCGTGGGGATTCGCTACACGCTGGCGCTGGATGGCCTTAGCCTTATGCTGATCCTTTTGAGCGCTTTTCTGGGTGTGCTTTGCGTTCTCGTGTCGTGGAGACAGATCCAGCAGAAGGTCGGCAGTTACTATTTCTTTCTTCTCCTCACACTTACCGGGATTCTGGGTGTGTTTTTGGCCACGGATCTCTTTCTTTTCTACTTCTTCTGGGAAATCCAGATTATCCCCATGTTTTTTCTGGTGGGAATCTGGGGACACGAAGACCGCACGCGAACGGCCATGAAGTTTCTTCTGTTCACCATGATCGGCAGCCTCTTTATGCTCCTTGCCATCATCGGGCTGTATGTCGTCCATGGCCGTCAGACCGGAGTTTATACCTTCGCCCTTTCTTCCCTGTTGGGGACCTCCCTTTCCATGGGCGCCCAAGGGTGGCTTTATGCCGCCTTCATGCTTTCTTTCGGCATCAAAATCCCCATGGTGCCGTTGCACACGTGGCTCCCGGATACCCATACCCAGGCGCCCACGGCAGGGAGCGTGATTCTGGCGGGTCTTCTTTTGAAGACCGGGGTTTATGGAGTCATCCGCTTCGCAATACCCCTTTTCCCCCTGGCGTTCAGGGCTTCCATGCCCATCCTCATGGTTTTGGGTCTGATCGCATTGTTCTATGCCTCGTGGATTGCCCTTTCCCAGGTGGATATGAAGCGTTTGATCGCTTATTCAAGCATCGGTCATATGGGTCTGGTGGTCCTGGGTCTGGCCGTTTT
The DNA here is from genome assembly GCA_038252125.1 of Desulfatiglandales bacterium. Classification (GTDB taxonomy): domain Bacteria; phylum Desulfobacterota; class DSM-4660; order Desulfatiglandales; family Desulfatiglandaceae; genus DUZB01. The sequence goes on along the minus strand of JBBSAR010000123.1, from coordinate 8,966 downwards.
CAATTCCATCACCCTCAGCGGATCGCTCCTTCAGATGATCAACCACGGCGTCTCCACCTCCGCCCTGTTTATCCTCGTAGGCATGCTCGGTGAACGGATCGATTCCCGGCAATTCAAGGACTTTGGAGGCCTGTGGAAAGCGATGCCGGTGTTCGGCGCATTCTTTCTCTTCTTTTCCATGGCGGCGCTCGGATTGCCCGGGCTGAATAATTTTGTAGGTGAGATCCTTATCTTGATAGGTGCTTATCGGGTGTACCCCGTGGCCGCGGCCTTCGGGTTTGCGGGTCTTCTTTTCGGCGTCATCTATGTGTTAAGAATGGTCCAGGATGCCCTTTTCGGCGAATTCAAGGGTGAAGAATCGGCTCTCCGTGATCTGGATGTTCGTGAAATCGTGATTTTGGGAACACTCGCGGTGAGCGTCCTGTTTCTTGGCCTGTGGCCCGGGCCTGTCCTGAAACTCTTTGAAGGGCCGGTAAGTGTTTTGATTAGCGGAATTTCGTGAAATGGGAGTTAACATGGAAAGCATGGGTATCGTCATTCTTCCTGAAATCATTCTCGCGGCGGGGGGGCTTCTGATCTTCTGCGTCGGCGCTTTTCGGCAACGCCGGTCCGGATCAATGCTTTTCTTCCTGACCCTGATCTTTCTGGGAGGCGCTATCGGGGCCTTTGTATCCGTTCCGTTAGAGGGGGTATTCCTGGACGGCATGCTGGATGGCGGCGGCTACGCGCGGCTTTTCAGCACATTGATCGCTTCCGTCGCTTTTCTCTGTGTCCTTTTTTCTTCTCGTTACGCGAAGAATCGAGGCTTTGAAAACGATGAATATTACGGCATCATCATCTTCGCCGTTTTAGGGATGGATCTGGCGGCCAGGGCCGCACACTGGCTTATTTTTTTTCTGGGCCTGGAACTCTTGTCCATCTGCCTGTACATCCTTATTGCGATCCGGAAGGACGATCCTTTCTTTGGAGAAGCGGGACTCAAATACCTGATTACCGGGGCCGTGGCCGGCGCATTTCTTGTTTTCGGGATTGGTCTCTGGTATGCCGGGACCGGAACCCTTTCGGTGATCACCGATTTCGTCCCAGGCGCGGAATCCGTGGACATCCCGCTCATTCTGGCGGCATTGGCACTTATCCTGGTGGGGATCGGGTTCAAGATCTCCATGGCTCCCTTTCATCTATGGACCCCGGATGTCTATCAGGGGGCCCCCGCGCCGGTCACGGCGTTTTTGGCTACCGGGTCAAAAGTGGCGGTGTTCGCTTTCCTCGTCCGTTTTTGCTTCCACATGCAAGACCCTCTGTGGGAGTCGTTTAAGCCGATCCTCTGGATTGCCGCCTTCCTGACCCTTGCGGCGGGCACCCTGGCGGCCCTCAGTCAGTCGCAACTGAAACGCCTCCTGGCGTATTCTTCCGTGGCGCAGATGGGTTATCTCATTATGACGCTGCTGGCCGTGAAAATGGAAAGCGGGCTCTTCGCTCTGGCCTTTTATCTCATGGTGTATGCAGCCATGGATCTCGGAGCCTTCGGGATGATCGCTTCCCTGTCCGACGAAAAGGAGGATCGCGACGACCTTGAGGCCTATCAGGGCCTGGGTTACGCTTGTCCTTGGAGAGGGGCTGTTCTCACCCTCTCGCTTCTATCCCTTGCAGGTCTGCCTCCGACAGCGGGGTTTGTGGGCAAAGTAATCCTTTTCAAGGCGGTTCTTCAGGCAGGGGAAGTCTCTCTGGCCGTCATCGCCATTGCCATGGTGGTGCTCTCCATATATCTCTATATGAAAGTGGTGGTCACCCTTTACATGCGGCCTGCCGGAACAACAGGACTACCCGCGGCAGCGGGCGCGTATGAGCAGATGGGGGGAGCTTTCATCCTCCTCTTTCTATTGTGGGCGGGAATTGCGCCTTCTCCTCTGCTGACTCTTATTGCCCGCATGGTCCCCGCGGGAGGATGAGTATTTGGCCTGCAACTTTCATTATGAAAAGAATCTGAGACCGCTACAGCCGGTTGCGGATAGGGTTGATCGAGATGAAAATTTATGGATTCCTACGATGGAATAGCGGAAAGAGAAAATCTTAAATCGCTATCGGGATCGACCGATTCCGTCCACTTTTTTTTCAATAACGATACCGATCGCGATTTCGATCATCGGAGTTGTATGCGCGTTTTCAATGTGTTGAACCGGTAACCGTCAACCGTAAACGGCAAACGAGTTTTCAAATACGCTTCCTTTCTATTTTGCTGGGTTTAATACTGCTGCTGCCCTGTCAATCATCCTGGTCTATCTCGTGCTGTGCGCCCTGTATGAGAGCTGGTCGTCCCCGGCGGCCGTCATCCTGGTGGTTCCTGTGGCGCTGGTGGGAGTGCTCCTGGCCCTGCTCATCCGAGATTACAACAACAACCTCTACACGCAGGTGGGGCTGGTGCTCATGATCGCACTGGCCAGCAAAAACGCCATCCTCATCGTGGAATTTGCCCGACATCTGCAGCAGGAGGGCATGTCTATCGCTGATGCGGCCATTGAGGCTACCCGTCGCCGCTTCCGCCCCATCCTGATGACCTCCTTCGCCTTCATCTATTTTAAGCCTTTCGGATAATCCTTCAGCCGATGAAAATGTCGGTGGATTAGGCCAGGATTTAATGATCTTTGTCATGGCTGGAAGAACGCTTCCCACTTTTATCAAACCATCTCTCCTTAAGCTTTTTCAAGAGGCCAAACACATAAGCGAAAAGAATTGGCATGATCAAGAGTATCCAATCGGCGACGCAGGTGAACCATTTTCTTGCCCGGTGGGCAAAAAAATGAGCATTTTTTTCCATTTGAATGATTTTTGTCAACTTGAATGCAGTGTTTCCTTTGCGCCCCTTTTTGGCAACATGTTTTTTCGCTGCCCTTCCCTCGTAGGGCCATTCTTTTCTTTCTTTATGAACGCTGTCACTGACCTGGCAATGGTGGAGTGACAGTTTAGGGGCGTAATATTTCGTTTGATTCCACTCGGGTAGCTGTTCCAGTTTGTCAAGAGAATGTCGTTTGCTCAAATTACTTTGCTCTTCTTGCCGCAGCCCCATAAATAATATGTCTTCTAAAATGATACCTGTCCCACCATTGCATGTGTTCGGACCTCCTTGGGTTTTCCATGCAATCAGATTATTTGATTTCTTTATTGCATATTTTTGAAGCTTGAAAACAACCGCTCTTGCAGCGGTCTTGGAGGAGACGTCATGAGAAGGCTGTTTAGATTTTAGAGAATTCTGTCCGCCTTCTTTGTTGATACCCCGATAGAGCATCCACCGTTTCATTTCATCTTGCGTAACTTTTTTGCCGGTCTTGCATTGGTATACCTCAAATCCATTGCAATAGTACTTTGTCTTCACCCAGTCAGGGAATCTCTTAAGATGAGCCATAAATTCCAATTTCAGGAAGCCGTCGCGCCTGAATTTAGCCGGCCCGATGAACAGGATCGCACCTTTTCTGAAACACCTTCCTTCCTTGATCTCACCTAAACCGAAATGGGCTTCCCAACTCAAGTCGCCTGAATCGGATTCAATGATTTTGTACTCACCCAATTTATAAGCATCTGTTTTCATGTTGCGTCTCTCATCCGGTCTTTTTTCGAACGGCCCTTTCCCTTTTTGATGAATTAACCGCCTTTTCTTCGCATAGGACAATCCATGCTTTCTCCTCCGTAATTTTTGCAAATGAAGGGCTTTTAAGCTTATTTTGAGATAACCGCGGATGAAAGTGGTGCTCCGGTATGGCCTTTCTGTGTTTCCCATCCGCCGCCAAGGGCCTTATAGAGGGCAACCAGATAGGTGGATACGGCGCCGGTGCTCTGTGTTAGGGCGTCCTCCGAGGAATAAAGAGAGCGCTGGGCGGTCAGGACGTTGAGGAAGTCGGTCTGTCCCATGGTGTAGAGCGTTGTGGCCAGGTCCACGGCCTTTTCATTGGCCTTAACGGCCCTGGCCAGTGTTTTGCGGTGTTCCTCTTCCTTCTCGGAGGCGATCAGGGCGTTTTCCACTTCCTGCAGCGCAGTGAGGACGGTCTGCCGGTAGGCAATGACATTCTGCTCCTGGAGGGCTTTTTGCACTTCGATATTGGCGCGGATTCGACCCATGTCGAATACCGGCCAGGTCACCGAGGGACCAATGGACCAGAACCGGCCGGCCCAGTCTAAGGTGGAGCTCAGGTCGGCGCCCTGAAGACCCGCGGCGCCAAAAATGGTGAATTTGGGAAAGAGGTCCGCGGTGGCTACCCCAATTCGCGCCGTGGCCCCATGGATGTCCGCCTCGGCACGTCGGATGTCCGGACGTCTGCGGAGCAGATCCGACGGCACGCCTACAGGCACGGAAGGCGGAACAGCCGGAATATCCAGGGCCGGGGACAACTCCCGGACGAGAGCAGCCGGTTCCAGACCCAACAGGACACTGAGGCTGTAGATGGTTTGCCGTGCCGCGGCCTCCAGCAAGGGAATCCCCGAGGCCGTGGTCGCTACCTGGGCATCGGCATTGGCCACGTCCAGACCGCTCACGAAACCACCCTCGAATCTCTGGCGGGTCAATTTGGCCGAGTGTTCCTGCGTCTTGAGATTTTTTCCGGCAATCCCGATCCGTTGTTGAAACGCGCGCAGGTCGATGTAGTTTCGGGCGACCTCGGCCGTCAGGGAGACCAGCACGTCCCGGCGCAGTTCCACCGTGGACTGGATATCGGCGTCGGCGGCCTCGACGCCCCGCCGGATGCCGCCGAAGATGTCCAGCTCCCAACCGGCATCGAACCCTATCCGGTATTGGTTAAAGGAACTGTTTCCTCCCTGGATGTCTTTCGTTATGGGCTGATGGGTGCGCTCATAGGAACCGGATACGTCCACCGTCGGTCCCAGGCCGGATGCCGCAATCCCCCTGTTTGCCCATGCCTGGCGGATTCGGGCCTCCGCCTGCATCAGGTCCAGGTTGGACTGGATGGCCCTGTTGATAAGGTCCGTGATAGTGGGGTCATCGAAGACCGTCCACCAGACGGCCAGGTCCTTTTCGGCCGGTGTGGCAGGTTGGGTTGCGGGCGCGGAGGTTGAGCCTGTCCACTTTGTGGGGACCTGCACCCGGGGGGCCTTGAAATCCGGACCGACCATGCAGCCGGTGCCTGTAATGATATAAAGCAAAGCCGCCAGGATGAGGCCGTATATTATTTTCCCCTTTGCCGGGGTTGGGTGATTTGGGCGATTCATTTGGCTGTTCCTTTTAAACGATCATTCGTAACGCAGGGCTTCGATGGGGTTAAGCCCCGAGGCCTTCCACGCCGGATAGAATCCGAAGATAATGCCGACTCCCGCCGACACCAAGACCGCGGCGGCGATGGCCGCGGGAGACGTCTCCACCGGCCAGTGAAGCAGCAGTTTTACAAGCAGAGAGCCGCCGTGGCCCAGGAGAATTCCAAAGGCGCCTCCCAGGAGGCAGAGCACCACCGCCTCCACCATGAACTGGCGGAGGATATCTCGGGCCCGGGCCCCCACCGACATGCGCAGGCCGATCTCTCGCGTCCTTTCCGTGACCGATACCAGCATGATGTTCATGATCCCCACGCCGCCCACCACGAGAGATATCATGGCCACGCAAAGCAGGAGGTTGGTCATCAAGGTCGTGGTGGAGGAGAGGGCCTTGCTCATTTCGGTCATGTCGCGGATGCTGAAATCGTCCGGCTCTCCGGGGCGGATGCGGTGACGTTCGCGCAACACCGCGCTAATCTGCCGGATGGCGGCGGGGATCTGATCCGTGCTCCTTGCCGACACCATGATATGATCGATATCGGCGAATCGAACCGGCATGGGGTTGTTGGCGGCCTGTATTTCCGATATCTCCGGGTAGAGTGTGGGCTGACCGCTGGGGTACAGGTTGCTCAGTGTGTTTATTGAGCCGGAGGCGCCGCTGCTGCCGCTCTGGTTGCCGCTGTCGAGGGCGGAACCCGTCACGCGGTACTTGATGGTTGTCCACGGCGCCATGACGATGTCGTCCTGGTCCATACCCATCATATTGGCGCCCTTGGTTCCGAGCACTCCCACCACGCGAAACGATACATTCTTGATGCGAATCTCCTTTCCCAGGGGCGATTCGTCCTGAAAGAGCTCGCGGACCAGTGTCTTGCCCAACACGCAGACCTTGTTGCCGTTCATTACATCCCTCTCGGTAAAGGGGTTGCCTTCCTCAATGGACCAGTCCTGAACGCCGAGATAGGCAGGGGTAACGCCGTAGATAAATGTGGGCACCCAGTTGCGGCTGCCGTAAACCACCTGGGTTCGGGTGTGCACCAGGGGCGCCGCGCTGCGAACGGCGGGACATTCATTTAAAATCGCCTCGCAGTCACCGGGGGTGAGGGTCTTGGTGCTTCCCGACCCGAAACTGACTCCGCCGCTGGAAGCCGCGCCGGGACTTACATTCAGGATGTTAGCGCCCATGCTGGCGATGCTCTTCTGAATGGCGGCGGAGGAGCCTGCGCCGATCTCCATCATGGCGATAACGGACCCCACGCCGATCACGATCCCAAGGGTCGTCAGCAGCGCCCGCATGGGGTTGCGTCGCAGGGCCGTGATGGAGGTTTTTACTGTGCGATACATTTTCATGAAGGCTCTCCTGCCGTCGTCCCGGGCAGCACGTTCATCTCCGACGGTTGCGAAACCGGAGGAAGTCCCCCGTCCACGATCACGCCGTCGTGGATGCGTATGACCCTTTCCGCGTGCAGGGCAACGTTGGCATCATGGGTTACCAGGATGATGGTAATGCCGCTCCCCTCGTTGAGCTCACGAAACATGTTCAATACTTCTTCGCTGGTGTGGGAATCCAGGTTTCCCGTGGGTTCATCGGCGAAAAGCACAGGCGGCCGGTTGATCAGGGCCCGGGCAATGGCCACCCGCTGCTGCTGTCCGCCGGAAAGCTGGGACGGCTCATGATCCATCCGGTCTCCCAGCCCCACCAGGCGGAGCATCACCTCCGCCCGCGATCGGGCCTCCCGTTCGGAAACATTTTCGGCGGTGTAGGAGAGGGGCATGGCAACGTTTTCGAGAGCGCTGGTACGGGGCAGGAGATTGAAGCTCTGGAAGACGAATCCGATCTTCTGGTTTCGCACCTGGGCACGCCGGTCGGCGGACAACTTGGACATTTCCTGGCCCTCCAGCCAGAATTCGCCGGAGCTGGGCCGGTCCAGGCATCCCAGAATATGCATCAGGGTGCTTTTTCCCGATCCCGAGGCACCCATGAGAGCGACCCTTTCCCCCCGGGAAACGGTCAGCGACACACCCTTGAGCACCGGCACGTCCATATCGCCCAGATGGTAATTTTTATAGATGTTGCGTAATTCGATGAGTTCCATACTTTATCCGCCCTTGGACGCTCTATTTCGAGCTGTTGGCCGGCTTCCGGCGCATGAACTGGGCCGCAAACGGGTTGCCGGTGGCGTCCTTGTCATCGGCCTTAGCCACGGTGCCCATGACGACCTTTACGCCTTCGGCCAAACCTTCGCCTTCCACCTCGGTCATGGTCCCGTCGCTCATTTTCGTGTGCACGGGAATAGGCCGCACATAGGGTTCTTCCAGGACCCAGACCACCCCTTTGCCCGTGACCTGCGATCCGGATTTATTCTGCGCTGCATGGTCTTTCATGGTTTGTCGGAACGCCGGCGCCACCTCCTCCGGTTTCGGTTTCCACCTAAGCGCCCCGTTGGGGACCAGCAGGACCCCGTTTGCACGGGCGATTTCGAACCGCACATTGGCCGTGAGGTAGGGCAGGAGCCGTCCATTGGCATTGTCGGTGACGATCTCCACCGTATAGGTTACCACGTTCTGGGTCATGGAGGCATTCAGCCTGACCTTTCCCACTTCGCCCCGGAAGGTTTCGCCCGGAAAGGCATCCACGGTAAAGGTGACCGGCTGTCCCGGATGAATTTTGCCGATATCCGCCTCGTTCACCGCCACCCACACCTGCAGACGGGTGAGGTCTTTGGCGATCAAAAAGAGGCTCGGGGCGTTGAGACTTGCCACCACCGTCTGCCCGATATTGACCCTGCGGTCAATGATGACGCCGTTGACCGGCGATTTGATGGTGCAGTAGCCGAGATTGCGCCTGGACCGTCGAAGGGCGGCCTCTGAGTGGTCCACAGCCGCCTTGGCCTGCAGAATCGCTGCTTCTCCCACCGCCACATTCGCCACGGCCGCCTTGTAGGCCGTCTCATAGGCATCGTAGGAGACCTGCGCCAGGGCCTCCGAAGGGCCGATCTGCTTGGCCCGCTTCCAGTCCCGGTCCGCCTGGAGGAGCTTGGCTTTTATCTGCTCCAGGTCGGCTTTGGCCCGCTGCAGGCTCGCCCTGGCTGACTGGACCTGGGCTTCCGCCTGGGCGGTATCGGCCTGGTACAGCGAATCATCGATGCGTGCCAGGATTGTCCCTGCTTCCACCACCGATCCATAATCGACGGGCTTTCCATGGGCATCCTTTCCGAACGACAGGATCTGGCCGGCCACCTGGGCGCCCACATCGATCACCTCTTCGGGTTCAACCGTTCCCGTGGCGCCGATGGTGGCCAGTACATCGCCGCGCGTCATCGTATTGGTAACAAAGGACACGGGCTGCACATTTTCACGCCAGAAATAAGCGGCGGATGCCGTGCCGACGAGTCCCAGGACAATCAATATTACAACAAATCTTTTGATCCGGCTCTTCATAAATGACCTCTGCACTTTTTCGTTAATCCTTTCTATGTATCCTATTCAAATTCCCCGGCAGCGAAATCCAGCTCCAGGAAAACCATTCCGTCACCAGGTCTTTTTTGCTGCCGCATCTGATTCCTATGGCAGCCCCGGTCCTTTCCATGTTGGTACGGTAAAATGGAGGTTACTTGACCGGTTTTGTTGTACCAGCATAGAAGGACCTCTCCACGGCCAGTGAAGGTTTATCCAAGATGCGGCAGCAAAAAAGACCTCATGACTCCATTCCT
>JBBSAR010000122.1:0-9829 GCA_038252125.1 Desulfatiglandales bacterium | reverse complement strand
GTTTCTCATGGCCTTTAACGACGGTGCCGCCACGCGGGAAAACCTCAAGTTGGCCCTGTCAAGGGACCGCGGGAAAAGCTGGCGGGCAATCGCAACGCTTGAAAATTCGCCGGGACAGGAATTCTCTTACCCCTACATGATCCGAAGTCGATCCGGAGATATCCACCTGGTCTATACGTGGAAAAGAAAACGGATCAAACATGTGGTTTTTAATGAAGCATGGATCCGTTTCATGGAAAAGTCGTCTATGGAAAAGAGGACCGTCCAATGATTGCAACCGGTTTTTCCTTTTTCTTTCCTTTTCTGCTGATCATGATACTGCTCCAAATAGGCGCCAGATGGCTCGGCGTGAAGACGACCGGCCGACGCCCCACGTTGATCTTTCTTCTGATTTCCATCTGCGTGATCCTGTTCCCGGTGAAAGGCATGCCTCTCTGCCGCTGGCTTTTCAGTATGAATGCCAATTTCAGCATCACCTTGACCGCCCTCCTCTTTTGCCGCGTGTTGCAGAACGGTCCGGAGATCAAACTTTTTCGGCCGATCGATTTTCAAACAGCGTGGATTTTTGCCGCCGTGGCCGGTCTCATCCTTTACCCCATGGCCATGGGCGCGGGCCCGTTCGACCCCTATGCGGCGGGTTGGGAATTTTCCTGGCTTTCTGTAACGATCCTGGCGCTCACTATCGTACTGGCCGTCCTCAAAAACCGTTTTGCCGTTGTGCTGCTGCTGGCTGTTCTGGCCTGGAATTTCCACCTGCTTGAATCCAGAAACCTGTGGGACTACCTGTTGGACCCTTTTCTGACCGTTCGCTCCCTCCTCATGCTGACAAGGAAGTCGATCGAATTTCTTCGAAAACGTGCCTCCGGAAAAACCACCTGAAAATGTTTTCGCTGAGAATGAGAATGGTTGCTTCTTCCATGGAATGCTTTACATTTGTACCGCTATGGGATAGATTTTTACGAGCATTCACTGACAAGAACCTCTGGACCATTTCATAACAGGCACAGTACCAGGAGAAACATGAACCAGGAAAAGGCGCCGGAAATTTCCATTGTGGTGCCCATCTACAACGAAGCCCCCAACCTTCGGCCGTTGGTCGAACAGATTTGCTCTGTCATGCGCCCTCTGGGTCGTTCCTTCGAGCTCATACTGGTGGACGACGGAAGCACGGACGAAAGCCGTAATATTCTACCATCGTTAAAAGAGGAAAACCGGGAACTGCGCGTCATTTTTTTCCGGCGTAACTTTGGTCAGAGCGCTGCCATGACCGCGGGCTTCGACCATGCCCGCGGCGGAGTCGTGGTAAGCATGGATGGAGACCTCCAAAACGATCCCAATAACATCCCGAAGATGATATCACGGCTGGAGGATGGCTTCGACTTGGTGAATGGATGGAGAAAGGACCGAAAAGACCACTTTGTTTCAAGGCGACTGCCTTCCATTATCGCCAACCGGATTATCGGCAAGGTTACAGGCGTTCACCTCCATGATTACGGATGCACCCTGAAAGCCTACCGCGGCGAACTGGCCAAAAGACTCCTGCTTTACGGGGAACTTCACCGATTCATTCCCGTCCTTGCAGACTTTCACGGCGCCAGAATCGACGAGGTGGTCGTTTCCCATCATCCCAGGAGAGAAGGAAAAAGCAAGTACGGCATAGGCAGAACTTACCGGGTGATACTGGACCTCCTGCTGATGCTCTTTTTCCAGAAGTTTGCCACCAGGCCGCTCCACCTTTTCGGACTGGGCGGCGGGTTGCTTTTTTCCGCGGGGTTTGTCATTGAACTGTATTTGACATGCCTGAAGATATTCGGGGGCCGGGATATCGGCGGCAGGCCACTCCTCCTCTTGGGGGCCATGCTGATCATTACAGGGATCGGATTGGTGGGGATCGGTCTTTGCGCCGAACTGATCGTTCGCACCTATTATGAATCGTCTGGAAAACGGATCTACTCCGTGCGGGAGATCCTGGAGTGAACAGCGCCACGCGTCGCCGCATAAGCCGGCTTATTCGAATTATTATCAGCGGCGGCCTCATTTTCTGGCTGTTTTCCCGGTACAATTTCAGGGAGGTGCTGGACTCTCTAAAAGACGTGCCCCTGAAACTGGTGGTTGCCGCCTGTCTGATGTACATTGCGGCCCAGACCCTCAGCAGCCTAAGGTGGAAGATATTGTGCGGCCTTTTTTCCTTCCCGGGGAAATGGCGAACCTTCCTGGGATTTTATTTTGTGGGGATGTTTTTCAATCTTTTCCTCCCAACCGGTCTGGGGGGCGATCTTTTCAAAATCCATTTTCTTTCCCGGGAAAACGGCAGAAGGCTCTCCGCCGCCTTCACGGTTCTCGGGGATCGTCTCTTCGGCTTGATTTCCATGTTGCTCATAGGCGCAGCATCCGTAAAAATCGGGCCGGATCTGCTGCCGTCGCCTCTTTCCGACATCCTGTTTATCGCAGGTTTGGCCGTATTGGGAGGACTTCTTTCCGTGCCCCTGATTGCCAGGATAAAGATCCCGTTCCGGCCGTCTCTTTCTCCCTATCTGAAAGACCTCTTTGCCGTTTGGCAAAGGCCTAAAGAGTTGTTCTTCATCCTTGGTCTTTCCTTCATTCTTCAGGCCCTCGGAATGGGGGCGGTAGCCGTGCTGGGTTCGGGCCTGGAAATTAAGGTTCCCGTTGCATTCTATTTTGCTGCTGTCCCCATCGTTTCCATAGCCGTTCTGATTCCCATTAGTTTGAACGGAATCGGAATCAGGGAAGGCGTTTTTGTGTATCTCCTGGGACTCAAAGGGATTCCGGCCGCCCCTGCCCTGTGTCTTGGTCTCCTTTTTTTTGCAGTACAGGCAGCAGTCAGTCTTCTTGGCGGAGCCGCCTACGCTGCAGGCTATCATCGCCGGATTACATAGTGTTTGAATGACCCTGTATATCTATATCATGAAGGAAATCTGGCCGAATTTTCTGGCCAGCCTCTTGGTCTTCGTCTTTGTGATGGTGGCCGCCCAGATGCTTTCCATCACGGAATTGATCGTGACCAGCGGGGTGAAAATCATGCAGGTGGCCGGCATGATTTTTTTTCTCCTGCCCGATATTCTATCCTTTGCCCTTCCCGCGGTAACCCTCATGGCGGTTGTGGTAGCCTTCCTGCGCCTGTCCGCGGACAGTGAAATCATTGCCCTCAAATCGTCGGGCGTGAGCATTTACCAGATGCTCCCACCGGTGGTGATCTTTTCGTTCATAGTCTTTCTGATTGCCCTGTCCATTACGACATTCGCCGCTCCCTGGGGCAACCGTTCTTTTAAAGATCTTCTTTTCAAAATCGCCAAATCCAAAGCTGATCTGGGAATTAAGGAGCGCGTCTTTTCAGAGCCTTTTGACGGCGTGGTCATCTATGTAAACAGCTTTTCAAAACAGGATGGGATATTGCGGGATGTCTTTGTGGTTGACAGGAGGGATAATTCCGTTGCAAATACGATTATCGCGGAAGAAGGCCGCATCCTGGTGAACCCCGATGACCGAATTATCACCCTCTATTTCGTAAAGGGAAGCATCTTGCAGGTGGAAGCCAATTTCGAGTCGGCTCGCACCATCAACTTCAACACATACAGTTTGAATATCGGGCTCAAAGAAATCATGGCCGGTTTGGAGACCAGGCAGAAGGCCCCTCACGAATTAGAGGTGCAGGAGCTTGTGAAAGAGCTGCAAATCGCTCCCGAAGGAGACAGTAGACGCAACCGGGTCATGCGGGAACTGATCGAAAAAATATCCATTCCCTTGTCCATTATTTTCATGGCAATGATCGGGGTTCCCCTCGGTGCACAGATACGCACGCGCGGACGAACCGCCGGCATCGGCATCAGTCTGGTCGTATTTTCCGCCTACTATCTTTTTCTCACGGCCATCAGGAGCATCTGCGCCAGCGACGCGATCTCTCCCGCTTACGGGGTATGGCTGCCCGATCTCTTTCTTATTCTATCCTGCATCTATCTCCTTCGCCGGGCTGCCAGCGAACGATCCACCTTCTACGTCCCCCGGTTTCCGTTTAAGAAAAAGACGATATCATGAAATTAACCTACTTTTTTCTCCCATTCGCACTGGGTTTTCTTTTCGCGCTCATTTTGACCCCCTTGACAAAACGCCTTGCCCGAAAGACGGGAATGGTGGCCATCCCCAAGGACAATCGGTGGCACCAACGGGAAACGCCTCTTTTAGGGGGGGTGAGCATCTTTTGCTCCATGATGGGGGCGTGGTTTCTCGGCGCCTGGCTGTCGGGCCTCAACACTTTCCCTGATGCCTATCTCCTCCTGCTGTTATGCGCGGGAGGAATTTTCGCGCTGGGGCTCACCGATGATATCCTGAATATGGACCCGCAACATAAACTTGCGGGACAGATTATCATTACCGCCTTCCTCCTGTTTTTCGGTTTTCGGCTGGATTGGACACAATATCAGACCATCAATCTCTTTTTCTCCATTCTCTGGATAGTGGGCATTACCAATGCCTTCAACCTGTTGGACAACATGGACGGTCTTTCATCCGGCGTGGCTTTTATTTCCGGGGCCTTTCTGCTTGTTTTCTGCCTTTTGGGCGAAAATCCGGGATCGTTGCATCAGCCTTTTTTCGTTACTCTCGGCGCCCTGTTAGGGGCTATCCTGGGTTTTCTGGTCTTTAATTTCAATCCGGCCTCCATTTTCATGGGGGATGCAGGCAGCCTGTTCATGGGTTTTACCCTGGCCTGCCTGACCATATCCGGGAGTTCCAGACAAAGCGGCGGAACCGGATTTTTCAATCTTGCCTCCGTTATCTCCATCCCGGTGCTCATCCTTTTTATTCCGATCCTGGATACCGGGTTTGTCAGCATCATGCGGAAGCTGTTTCGAAGGCGGATTTCCCAGGGGGGACGCGATCACTCTTCTCACCGATTGGTGGCTATCGGATTCAGTGAAAAAAAAGCCGTTCTGATTCTGTATGCTTTTTCCGTAACCTCGGGCCTCATGGCCCTTTTGATCAATCGCCTCAGCGCCGGGACAGCAATCGTCCTTGTCATTATATACCTCCTGTTCATCCTGTTTTTTTGGATCTATCTCGCCCGAGTCAAGGTCTATTCGGAGAAACCGATCATCGATCATGACGGCGCCAGGGGGATCACGACAATCCTTCTTCAGATAACCTACAGGAGAAGAGTATTTGAAGTATTGCTCGACCTGGTACTGATCACAGTGGCCTACTACGCCGCCTATCTTCTCCGATTTGAGGGGACAATCGGCAGCAACTTTAATTTTTTTCTGAATTCCCTTCCCGTGGTCATTGCCTGCCAGATCCTGTTCTTCTATCTTTTTGGGGTGTATCGGGGAGTATGGGAAGATACGAGCATCCGGGATCTGATCGTCTACGGCAAAGCCATAACGGCCGGAACAATCGTCCCCATCCTGATCCTGCTCTTCATGTACCGGTTTTACAGTTTTTCAAGGGCGGTTTTCGTTATTTACTGGGGGCTGATGCTTCTTATGGTATCCCTGTCCCGTCTTTCTTTTCGCCTCCTTGATGAGGGCATCCGGAAAGGAAACCGGATCGGGAACCGGGTCCTGGTATATGGCGCCGGGCTGGGAGGGCAGATGACCATGCGGGAAATTGAAACCAACAAGGGCCTGGAAATGATCCTTGCCGGTTTCATGGATGACAACCCCTCACTCAAAAAGAGAAAGATTCGCGGCTATCCTGTTTTCGGCGGCATGGACGATCTGAGAGATGTGATTGAAAAACGCCAGATCAAGGAGATCATTATCTCTTTCAGAGAAAACAGCGCTGAAAAGAAAATGGAAATTCGAAATCTATGCAGCGATATGGGAATCGAAGTCAAGATAAAGGAAATGAAGCTTCGCATTGAATAGCCTGGAACAGCCGACCGAAAAAGCTCACTTGAGAGATACCGCGTACACGCATCACGAAGCCTTTTCTTTTTCAAGAATCAAATTCTTTCGTTGCCGAGCCAGTTTTTGTTTATCCGCCACTTTATCGGATTCATCCACGATCTCCCTTCCCAGAATTTCCTCGAGAACATCCTCAAGAGATATGAGGCCCGACAGGCCCCCATACTCGTCAATAACTACAAAAAGATGCTGCTTCAGCTCCAGAAATTCCATCAGTACACTGTTCAAAGGGGCTGTTTCCACCACAAAATGAACCGGTCCCATGAGCCGGCCCAGGGTGTAGTCTTTTTTTCCGTGAGCCACGGCGATAAGGATTTCTTTTGTCAATGCGATTCCCACAATATCTTCCTGGTTCTCACCATAAACGGGGATCCGGCTGTGTTCCCATTTTCCCGTTTCCTCGATGGCTGCCTCCAACGTGACCTTACTGCTGAGAGAAAAAACAACCGTCCGGGGCGTCATCACATCTTTGGCCCTCTTTTCATGGAGCGTCAGAATCCTTTCGATAGCAAGCTTCTGATAGGGCTTAATGGCCCCGCTTCGCTGGCTCAGATGCGCCATGGCCTGAAGCTCTTTGGCGGTAATGGATTCCTCCCCATGCCCCTTGCTGATAATGCGTGTCACAAGGCCGATGAGCCAGATGAAAGGCGTCATGATCCAGACCAGCCCTTTCAGGGGGTAGGCTACAAGCCCCACGAGGGAACGGCCGTAAATCACTCCGGCAGTCTTGGGGATAATTTCTGAAAGGACCAGTATGGCCAGGGTGAAAAAGGCCGAAAAATAGATCAGGGATTCCTTTCCTAAAACAACGGTTGCGGCCGCCCCCGCGAACGCGGCCCCTGCCGTATTGGCAATGGTATTGAGACTCAGAATGGCCGCGATGGGTCGGTCCACGTTCTGCCGCAGATTCTTTAATATGGCGCTGCCCGGCCGCTTTTCCTGGACCATCACTTCAAGTTGCCGCCTCGGAACCGAATAAAGAACGGATTCAAAAAGAGAGCATACGGCGGATATTAGAATAGCAAGGCTCACTGCAAGGATTAATTCTATCATTCTTCACAACCCCTTCTATTTCATTCGGTTCGGTGCAGATTCTTGGTTGGCTTTCATGAATTCTCAGATTCAGGGTTGTTTTTCCCCTTCCGCCGTCTTGGTTCCTTTTCATGGGAATATTCCCCGTTCTTCTCGATGTTCAGAAGCTCCTGGGGCCGGTTGATGTTGAGAAAAGACTTGAGCTCGGGATCGAATCCCATGATTTCTTCCACCTCTACATGCCTCACGGAAACGTTCGGAAACAGCTGGATTATCTGGTAGTTTCCCGAATTGAGAAGTTTTTCGATAAAAGGAATGCAACGCTTCCCGTACAAGGCATGAAGGGCTTCCAATTTCCAGGCTATCCGGGGAATGACCACATCGAATCGACTTGATCCATTCTTTATGCCGGACAAATAACGGATCAACCGCGGATTCAAGAACGGCATATCACAGGCGACAAAAAAACCCGCTTCGCCCTTAATCATCTGCAATCCGGTGAAGATTCCTCCCAACGGACCAAGCCCGGGAATGATGTCCGGACGCATGAGCATATCTAAATAGGCATAATCCTCCGGATTGTTGGTAACGATCACCGTTTCTTCAAAGACAGATCGGAGAACCTCTGCGACCCTCTCTATCAAGGAAACGCCCCCAACTTTGACAAAGGCCTTGTTGACCCCGTAACGACTGCTTCTGCCCCCCGCTAAAATAACGCCGGAGACATCCGTTAAGGGGATTTTTCCTCTATGTGTTGAATTCTTTGATGGAACGGGCATGGATATGCATCCGATTGGTTTATTCTATTGACTTTGACCGATAAAATGGTATAATTGGGGAATATGACATAGAATCGCGCATAATGAAAGGAGCATTTTGAGCAGAAACGATCTCATTCAATTAGAAGGCGTTGTACAGAGGGTACTGGGCGGTGGAACCATGGAAATCCAATGTGAAAACAACATGATTGTCAGGGGCGTCCTCTCCGGGAGAATGAAAAAGCACCGGATAAAAGTGATGGTTGGCGACCGTATCCAGGTCAGCGTGTCTCCCTACGACACATCCCATGGCCTGATAACCTACCGCTTCTAATGCCCTCCTTCACGGACTAATCCCGTTCGCATATTTCAATAAGAACACCGTTGGTTTCTTTCGGATGAATAAAGGCGATTTTTGCTCCTCCGGCTCCTTGTCTAGGTTCTTTGTCTATGAGCCTTACGCCTTTTGCCTTCAGTTCTTCAAGGGCATCGTGGATGTTTTCCACCCTGAAGGCAATATGCTGCACGCCTTCGCCCCGGGAATCTATATATTTCGCTATGGGACCATCCGGTTCCGTGGTTTCCAACAACTCAACTTCGCTGTCCGTAATCGGAATGAATGCCACGTTCACCTTTTGTTCCGATACATTTTCAATGTCTTTGATTGCAAGACCCAGAATATCGGTGTAGAATTTTCCCGCCTGTTTGATTTCTTTGACTGCAATGCCAATGTGGTCGATATGTTTGATTTTCATTTTTCCTCCCCCGCTCATAAAAAACAACCCCTTTCCTTTCCATATGAACAGGAAATTCAGGGAAAACAACTTGCCTTTAAAAGGCGTGCTTACTATTATACAGGTTCGTTGGAATGTACAGTATCATAACTTTTAGCCCAGATCCAAGGTTTTGTCTATGAAAGAAGCGCCTTTTCGTTTTTCGCGGGAAAAATCTCCACGCAATAGAAAGCCCAGGGACGTGTTCGATGAATTCGAGGCAACAGAACTGTACTGCCCGAATTGTTCTCGCGCCGTACCGGTCAACAAATTCCTTCTGCTGGTATTGCCGGATGGAGACAGATATGAATACCGGTGCAAATTCTGCGGCGCCAAAGTAGGAGAGAAAACGGATCATTCCGGGCAGTTTTACTCCATTCTGAAATAATTCCACGCTGCAGTGGATACATCTGCTTCCAGGCCTCCACAACATAGGATGTTTTTTTGATCGACCAGCAACAAAATTCCATTATTGTCGTCTCGCATTTCGCGGGATAAGGAGAATCATGAAAAGAAAATTATTCGTAATAATGACAATGACGGCTATCCTGGCGATTCTCGGGATCGCCGGTACAGCGTTAGCCGCTTCCTCTACGGTTAAAAAACTTGCCATCCTGCCGTTTACCATGAATTCGGATAAGGACCTCAAATTTCTGCAGTCGGGCATCATGGATATGCTCAGCTCCAGACTTGCCTGGAAGGACAAGATAGAGGTCATTGAAAAGGGTTCCGTCCTGAAAACACTATACACTTTTCCCGGCCCCATGGATAAGCGGAAGGCCCTGGAAATAGGGAAAGCACTTGGAGCTGATTACGTGATTATGGGAAGTTTGACCGTATTCGGCGACAGTGTCAGTATTGATGCAAAGATTCTGGATGTAGCAAAGGGTGCGGAACTTGTGACCGCCTTTGAACAATCAAAAGGCATGGATGGGGTTATCCCTACGGTGAATAAATTTGCGGAAGACATTAATGCCAAGGTGATGGGAAAATATGTCCCTGAACAGGAATCTCGACATGCTCAGGTAAAGGAAGAGCCCGGAGCCCTCTTGTCGCCGGATCAGGAGTCCCGTGGTTCCAAGGCAGCCTCCTACGTGAAGCGTTTAAAACTTGAAATACGGGGTCTCGGTGTGGGCGACCTCGAAGGGGATGGAAAAAATGAGTTGGTCATGATCGACAAAAATACGGTCTATGTCTACAAATGGATCAAAGGCACGCTCTCGGAAACCGCCGCTATCAAAGGGGGCTGGTCACCCAATTATGCCTACGTGAGTGTTGCGGACTTGGACCGAAACGGCCGGGCGGAAATTTATGTCACCAACTTAACCGCGGCAACCGTCTCGTCTTT
>JBBSAR010000121.1:0-9833 GCA_038252125.1 Desulfatiglandales bacterium | reverse complement strand
TTTGAATAATATGGATGATCGCATGCTTGCCCTGGATGCGGGGGCAAAAAGCAAACGTTTTATGGGGATTGCCGCATTTCTCGTGGTGGTTGCGTGTCTCGGGCTGTTCCCCTTTGTTGTGACCAATCGGTTTTACATCAGCCTTGTAAACGAAATGTTGATCTACGGCCTTCTGGCCATAAGCCTTGATGTGCTGCTGGGATATACGGGACTTCTTTCTTTCATGCACAATGCCTATCTCGGAATAGGGGCTTATGTCGTAGGGCTTTTTTTGATTCACGTGTCGCCCTCCTCCATCTGGCTCGCGGGTCTTGTGGGCATCCTCGCGACCATGTTGATCGCTCTGCCCGTGGGCTGGGTGCAGGTGCGAACGGGCGGTCTGGCGTTTGCGTTGCTGACGCTTGCGTTCGGGATGATGTTCTATACCATCGTATGGAAGTGGTATAGCGTGACTGGAGGCGACGATGGTCTTACGGGGGTTCCCCAGCCCGATATCTCGTTGGGGGGCATTTTCCTGGGCAGCTCGGGAGATCCCACAACCATGTATCTATTTACCCTGGCCATAGTCGTGATCGCTTTTTTGATTACGTGGCGCATCATCCACTCCCCCTTCGGCGCTGTTCTTGAGGCCATCCGGGAAAATGAGGATCGGGCATCTTTTGTGGGCGTCAATGTGAGGCGGTACAAATTGTACGGATGGATGTATGCCTGCATGCTTGCCAGTGTGAGTGGAGGGCTCTTTATGCTCTACAGGGGATATATCGGCCCCTCAACCATGAGCGCCTTTGCGGGCGCCGGAGTCCTGATGATGGTGCTTCTGGGAGGCATGGGATCGCTCTGGGGACCCGTAATCGGGGCCGGCATCTTTCTTTTTATGCAGGATTATATCAGCACGATGACGGAAAACTGGGAGCTTTTCGTAGGATTGGTGGTCATCCTTTTGGTCCTATTCATGCCGCGTGGTTTTGTAGGCCTTGGCGATTATCTGATACGTTTCAAAAAGGAATAGGAGAGATCATCCATGACCACGTTGCTCAGTACGGAAAGCCTCCGCAAACAGTTTGGGGGGGTGCTGGCCGTAAACGATGTGAATGCCCGGTTTAACGCAAACCGACTGAAATCGATTATCGGACCCAACGGGGCTGGAAAGACGACTTTGATCAACCTGATTACCGGTCGTCTGCCATCCACTTCAGGCGCCGTGCTCTTCCAAGACAGGGAGATTACCAACAAACCGGCGCATAAACTGGTGAAGATGGGGATCTGCCGAACGTTTCAGATAACGAGCATTTTTCTCGGATTAACCGTGTTTGAAAATGTTCGAATCTCCAAACAGATTCAAATGGGAGGGTCCTTCAAGGTATTTTCCTCCAGGCATGGTTTGACGAAGGTAAATGATGCGACCTGGGAAATTCTGGAAAGTCTGGAACTGCAGGATGTGGCAAATGTTCCAGCAACGAACCTCGCCCATGGGGATCAGCGCCTCCTTGAAGTGGCGATGGCACTGGCCGGGGAACCGAAAATCCTTTTTCTGGACGAACCTACAGCAGGGATGTCTCCCACGGAAACGGACCATATCGCGCGTCTCATCAAAAAATTATCGGAGAGTGTCGCTGTTGTTCTGGTGGAGCACGATATGGATGTGGTGATGGCGATTTCGGACGAAATTACTGTTTTGAACCAGGGAATGATTATTGCGGATGGGACCCCTGAGGAAATCAAAGGGAATGCTTTGGTGAAGGAGGCATACCTCGGCCATGACGAGTGAAACAGAAAAAAGATTCCTTGATATATCCGATCTCCATACCTACTACGGACGGAGCCACATTATTCAAGGTCTGTCCATGCATATCAGGGAACATGAATCCGTATCCATCTTGGGGAGAAACGGGGTTGGAAAAACGACCACTCTGCGCTCCATCATGGGGTTAACTCCGCCCAAGTCCGGAAAAATCATGGTTGATGGAGAAAACACGGCAAAATGGCCACCGCACAAGGTTTTCAGGAAAAGGGTTTCCTATGTGCCCGCTGAGAGGCATATTTTTCCCGGGCTGAGCGTGGAGGAAAATTTGAAGTTGTCGGCGACGTCGGCCAGGGAAAACAGCGACTGGACGATGGAAAAGATTTATGAACATTTTCCCATTCTGAAACGGAGACATAAACAGGATGGATCCACATTGAGCGGGGGCGAGCAACAGATGCTTGCCATCGGCAGGGCTTTGATGGGAAATCCTATTTTGATGCTTCTTGATGAACCATCCCAGGGGCTGGCGCCGCTGCTTGTCACGGGGGTTATCGAACCCATATTGATTTTTTGCGTGGAATACGGACTGACGCTGCTTGTTGTGGAACAAAATTATCGTATGGCGTTGAAGATCGCCTCCCGGCATTATCTGATGGGCACAAAAGGGAAAATTGGAGGCACGGCCACATCAGAAGAACTCAATGCCGACGATGCCATTATTCGAGAACATTTATCTGTGTAGGGTTAATAGATGCTGATAAACGTCAACCGTCAATTGATAACCGGAAACCAAACAGAATTTCACAGGATATAATTTTCATATGATTTTTTCGGTATTCCCGGAATGAAAAGGAGTGTTGAAATGGCACAGATGAGTTTGAAAGAAAGGTTCTGGAACCGTTTTACAGGCAAGGATGTGGACATGACTCCGTCCGGAAGCACAACATCGTACGGTGTGGAAGAGTTCATGGACAAGTGCGGGTACGCAAGGCCTCTTGCGGATACCGACCCGGTTGCCATGACGGAACTCGCCTATGCCGGACACAAATATGGAGAGTTTGAGTGGGTCAAGGCCATGGGATGGGATATCGTCGGGCTCAGCGAGGCCTTCGGCTGTAAACTGGGAACACCGCAAAAAGGCATCCAGTATTCCATTCATGGACATCCATACGCAGACGGCATCGAGAATCTCGATTTTCCAGATGATTTTCTGGAAAGAGGCCGATTCCCCATGTTCAAGGAGCATTTTCGACTGCTGAAGGAAAAAACGGGAGGCAAACTTATTATTTTCGGGGAAACGGAGGGGCCTTTTACCTGCGCTGCAAACCTGGTGGGCACGGAACAGTATATGAAATGGATCTACAAGAAACCGGATCAGGTCACCAGGGTTCTGGAAGTGACCAAAGAAGCGGCCGTTGCTGCCGAAAACTTTGCGTTTGATAATGGCGCCGACTATTATGTCTTTGCCGAACCGACCTCCGGGCCTGCGCTGATCCGTCCCAAATTTTTTGAGAAACTTGTGCAACCCGTATTGAAAGAGGTGGTTTCCAGGGCGAAAGGGCCGGTTGTTCTTCATATTTGTGGAAACACCGATGGCATCATCGATATGATGTGCGATACCGGTGTTGCGGGCATCAGTATCGAAGAAAAGGCCGATATGAAAGCTGCTGTGGAGATCGCCCATAAGAAAGGGGTGAAGGTTTTCGGAAATGTGGCGACCGCAACCACGCTTTTCACCGGCAGCCCCGAAGATGTCTACAAGGAAGCTGTCCAGGCTTTAGACAATGGGACCGATTTTCTGTGCCCGGGTTGCGGGGTTGCGCCGCCTACTCCCCTTGAGAATATCCTTCAGATCAAGAAAGCCCGGGACGACTATTTCAAGTAGAATTTCATCCTTCCATCCCTCCGTTGGGAAATCTCGGAGAGGTTTCCCATGCGGAGTCGGGACTGTTCAGAAGGTGGTTGCAGTAACGGGCCAGAACAAACAGGTAGTCCGATAACCGGTTAAGATACTTGAGGGTATTTCCCAAGTGTTTGGGTGTGTTTCCCATGGGGGCTTCCACCGAGAGTCGGACGACATGTCTTTCGGCCCGGCGGCAGATGGTCCTTGCAAGATGGGACCAGGCCGCGGCGAGATTGCCGCTGGGCAGAATAAATCCTTTAAGGGGAGGCAACAGCGAATCCATACGATCGATCCCTGATTCAAGGAACATGATCTTTTGATCGTCGATTCCTTTCAGCAATCGTATAGAGGGTGATGTCCGCGGAGTTGCGACCCATGCGCCCATATGCAACAGATCGGACTGAATAGCCCGAATCTCCTCTAATACCCCCTTTTCCGTTGCCGGAAAAACAGCCTGAAGAACGCCAAGGGCTGAATTCAACTCGTCTATGTCGCCAACGGCTTCCACCTGAGCATCACTTTTGATTATCCGCGTTCCATTGAGGAGACCGGCCGTTCCCGTGTCTCCTTTTCCTGTATATATCTTCATTGTTTCCTCATTCTCATAAGAGTGCCTCTATGTTGTCTACCCGGCAGTGCTCTTCAAAATGATCCGCAAGTTTATCGTACGCTTGAAATCGTGCCATTCTGCCTTTCTTAGGGACCCTCTCGCGCAACCCTTTTTCACGCCTTATGCCATTGAGAAAGTCTCCCTTGAAGGCAATGGAATCCAGGATGCCATGCACATAAGTACCTGCGATCCTGCCGTTTTCAAGCGACCATCCATCCTCCCATCCTCGGCGTTTTCCAGGCTCGTGGATACGCAGAAACGGGTTGCCTTTTTCATTCAACGGTCGACTTCTTCCCATGTGGATTTCATAGCCGTTGATCTTTTTCTGGTTTATCAGGCAGATGCCGATTACTTTTCGTACTACTTTTTCCGCTTCAAGGACGGTTTCCATGGGGAGAATACCGATCCCTCGAACTTCTTTCCTATCTGATTCCACACCCATTGGATCCTTGATCACCCGTCCGAGGATTTGATATCCTCCGCAGATTCCGAGGATGACCCCCGTCGATTCCGCGAAACGCCTGATTTCCCTCTTCCAACCCGATCTGGAAAGCCATAGGGCATCTTCCATGGCATTTTTTGTTCCGGGAAGGATCAGGCAGTCATATTTACGAGAGAGTTCTTCCGGTCGGAAAAGGTAATGAATGGTCACATCGGGTTCGTCCGCAAGCCCTTCGATATCCGTAAAATTGGAGATGGCGGGAAATTTCAATACCGCTATGTTGACCGTTTTGGAGCCAGCGGGCTGCCGGACGCATTTGTCTACCTGAACCGCGACGGAGTCTTCGGAATCGATTCGGATATCCGTATAAAAGGGTATCAGGCCAAAGCCGGGTTTGCCTGTCTTTTCTTGCAGGTAGTCCATGCCCGATTCGAAGAGCTTTGGCTCTCCTCGGAATTTGTTGATGAGGAAGCCGCCGGTAATCTCCCGTTCTTTTTGGGTCATGAGATGAAAACTGCCGATAATCTGCGCGAAAATCCCTCCCCTGTCAATATCCCCGACCAGAATGCAGGGGGCGTCAGCCCTCCGGGCCATGGGAAAGTTTACCAGGTCATTTTCCTTGAGGTTCATCTCACAGCAGCTTCCCGCCCCTTCCATGACAATCAGATCATAATCCCGGGCGAGTTTTTCGTACGATTCCATTACCGTCCTCTGGAGCACCGGTTTCAAGTCGTAGTAATGGGCGGCATCCATAGCTCCAAAAACCTTCCCCTGGAGGATGACCTGGGAACCGTTTTCGGACGAGGGTTTGAGAAGGATGGGGTTCATGTGTACGGAAGGAAGAAGGCCGGCGGCTTCGGCCTGGACGACCTGCGCACGCCCGATCTCCCCGCCTTCCACGGTGACGTATGAATTATTAGACATGTTCTGGGCTTTGAAAGGCGCCACCTTGTAGCCCCTCCGCTTGAAAATGCGGCAGAAAGCAGCGGATACGATGGATTTCCCCACATCGCTTCCCGTGCCCAAAAACATGATCGCTTTTGCCATTATTCCTTTATGCAAACATTATCAACATTACTACCGCTACCGTGACGGCCAGGCATGCGGTCCGGATCAGCAGGGAGGCTGTCTGCCTGATCTGCGATGGCGTGGGATCAGGGTTTCCTTCTCCAAGCCATGGTTTATCCTTTATGCCGCTCGGGTATGCCGTGGGCCCGCCTAATCGGATATGCAGGGCGCCCGCGACAAAACTCTCCGCATGTGCGCTATTGGGTGAAGCATGTTTCAGCCGGTCCCTCAAGGCGGTTTGCATCCCCTTTTTTGCCTTCAGATTCGAAAACCATGCACCCGCCCAGAGGATAAACAGGGACAGGCGCGCGGGAATGAAATTCATGACATCATCAAGCCTTGCCCCTGCCCAGCCAAACTCCAGAAACGCCGCATCCTTATATCCGACCATGGAATCCAGGGTGCTCGCCACCTTGAAGACAATCATGAATAGCAGTCCGGAGGGGACCGCTGAAAACCCAGCTATGTGTCCAAATATCCCGCCGACCACATACCAAAAGAGGGGGGATAGAAAACCATCAACGAAATTTTCCGCCAGGGTTTCTATGGCGGCCCTGCTGATGCCCCTTTCATCCAGGAATTGAACGTCCCGACCAACCACCATGGCAACGCTTGTCCTTGCGTCGGGAAGGTTTCCTTGTTCAAGAGCGCGGGTCACCAGCTCCGTGTGCGTTACCAAGTCTTTGAGGGCGAGACAGGAATAGCAGACAAACAGGTCGAATGCAATAGCCGCGAAAGGGAGGAGTGCATAAAACAAGAGGTGAATGCTTAAAAAAGCCCCCGAAAAAATAAGCCCCGTCATCGCGACGAGCAGTATCCCTCCCCCCCTTCTTCCCAACCCTACACGTTTCAGCACGGGCGTGAAGAACCCGATACACAAACCCATGAGCCTTATGGGGTGAAGGCGATAGCGGGGATCGCCAAGGATCAGGTCCAGAAGAAAAGCGAGGAGAATGATAATTGCCAATTCAAGCATGAACGGGGATCCTCTCCGGATTAGGGAAAAGAAGATATGAGGGAAAGAAACCGGTCATTCTCTTCGGGTTTTTTCAGGCCAATGCGGAAGAAATTCTCTTGCAGGCCGGGAAAGTTTCTGCAATCCCTGAGGTATACGCCATTGGAAAGGAGATGCTTGAGCAGGTCGTCCAGATTCGGGCTCTTTGTCCATTGACACAAGATGTAATTGGCGGACGGAAAAAACGGTGTGATTCCGTCCAGTCGCTCCAGAATTTGAAATACGCGCTTGCGCTCCTTCTTGACAAGAGACCGGGTCAGGCTGTCATAGTCCCTGCATTGAACGAGAAGGGATGCCACCCGATCCGCAATTCCGTTGACGGCCCATGGTTCTTTTGCATTCCTCAGACGTGATATTACTGACTCATCGCCCATAATCCCTCCCAGTCGGAGGCCTGCGATGGAATAAAACTTGGTCAAGGAGTTGAGAACGAGAAGATTGGGCCTGGGTTTATCCATGAGGAGACTGTCGCTTTTCCAATGATCCAGAAATTGGATAAAAGCTTCATCCACAACAAACCACTTTTCAGAAAATTGTTCGGCAAGATCCAGGATGAGATCTTTTGAAAAAAGGTTTCCCGTGGGGTTGTTCGGACGGGCGATCCAGAAGGCATCCACCTCTTTGAGGGTTTCGGCTATTTGCGTTGCCGAAGGAAAGGCAAAATGATCGTTTCGGATAAGAGGGAGTTTGACAATCTCGGCTCCGGCCAGAACCGAGGCCCGTTCATAATCGTGAAAAGATGGGGCCATGACCGCCACGCGCTTGAACCTGAGCACCCTTGGCGTCAGGTAGATCAACTCGGTGGAACCGTTTCCGGCCAGGAAATTTGCAGAGGCAATTCCACAAACATTTTCATAATAGGCGGCGACTCCATCCCCTTCCACACTCGGATAGTGCTCGATGCATTGAATGAGATCCGGCCAGTTTTCCTTGATAATGGCCGGAGGTCCCAGGGGGTTCAGGTTTACGCTGAAGTCCAGCACGGGTCCAGGGGTTACGCCCAGTCTGACCATGTCCAACTGTGGGGTTCCCCCGTGTTTATATTTTAAATCGTTCTTCATCATTTTTTCCTATCGGAGCAATTTTTCAAGATTCCATTGGCCATGGCGTTCAGTGTCATTTGCAAAACGGGCGGCAGGGTATCGACCGGTAGAAGATCTTTCATTTCATCGATCTTGGTTCCTGCAATCTTTTCCGCCATGCTTCTACAGTTTGCCTCGTGGGCGTTCAGATCCGTAATCAGCCCTTTTTCATAATCGTCGCAGATAGCAAAGGTGGCTTCCATAAAGGAGCTGTAAACGGGCTCCATCAAGAGCTCTTGAAGGGAGGCCTGAATATTGTCATCTTTGTCGTTGAGATAGCCCTGGTTCGTGAAACCCAGTTCGCGAATCCGGATGCCGCGCTCCATCAGTCTACGGAAAACATTGCGTTTTTCCGTTAGGCCGTTCTGTTTGTAGACCGCTTCCTTCACGCCTGCATAAACGGCCTTTGCGATCAATTCCCCTAGCTTGGAATGGCCGCCCGCGTTGTCAATGGGTGTGCCTGTCCCTTGGACTACCAGGATATTGTCCGTTCCTGTTCCCGTGGCCTGGTTCACGAGAGGGGTGTAGCTGCTGCGGACATCCAGGTCCTGCAGGGCGGCCGTCTTGGCTTCCGCAGCACTAATGATGGCCCTTGTCATGGCCCTGGCGCTGAGTTGCATATTGGGTAGAAGGAGGATATTGATGGTTCCCGGTTCATAAAAGTTTCCGGTATCCCGCGACGCCCGCATGGCGTTGCCCGAGACGCCCGCGGTCACGAGGGCACGGACCTCCATCCGCCTGAAACGTTCTTTCTTAATGGCCAGATTATCCATATCCGCGCCCGTAAAAAGAAAAGCCGAGGTCTTTTCGGATATTCCCAGAACCCCATATACGCGATCCCTTTCTCCTTTCAGACCGGTTTTGTGACTGAGGCCCCAGCAGGGGGGAGGGGAAAAGTGATTTCCCACGGTCATGATCCCTGTTCGTTCGCCCTCAAGGGTTGAAACGATATTCAGCGGTTCCTTGAATCGGATGATCAAGGTTTTGTTTTCAAAATCATGAATCCAGCCATAAGCAATACGCGCGTCTTTTACATAATCAAGATTCAGCTGCAGCTCACGGGATCGGAAGATCTTTTCGGGAAGGATTTGGTTGGGCTTTCTCGAAAAAGCTTCTCCGTAAACGGTGGCCGAAAGCCAGGAAACAAAGAGTCCTGTTTCAGTGGAAAGTTGATTGGCGAGGTTACAGGGAAAATAGAAAGTATTCCCTTTCTTTACCGCGTCCACCTCATTCCAGCCGGAAAGACGGCGAAGACTTTCGACAATTTTTCTGTCTTTGCCGCAAGCATAGATGATCTGAGGATTAAATGCGATCCACTCTTCTCTCGTGATCGGTACGGCGTTGCCGTTTCGGCCTGTTTGTGCGGGAATTCCCCCCGCCGCGACGATCAATTCTTTCTGAAAGGAATCATCCCCCGGAACCATCATTCGGGTCTGTCCCATGATGTTTTCCTGTCCAACTACGTGAATAACCCTTTTCCGTTTTGCATCCGGGATTACTTCGACTTTTCGCTGGATGATTTCAAGCTGGGAACGGATTTTATTCTTGAGGTTTTCAGCTTCTTCCGGTTTCTGAAAATTTTTTCCAAGCAGGTTGATATGACCATAGAGATCCTGAATACTCCTGGTATCGATTAGGGTCAGTTTGCAATTACTGTCCTTAAAGCGTTCTCGGACATTTGTTTGGATGGGAGAAAAGAAGAGAAGGTCGGGTTTCAGCGAAGCGATGGCTTTCAGGGAAGGGGAAAAGACGCTTCCCACATTGGATATATGTTCCGTGCCGTGGTGGTGCATACTCTGATATGGAATCCCTTTTAGAGAATCATCCGCGCCGATAGCGAAGAGGATTTCCGTGATCTCCGGAACGAGAGACACCACCCGTGAAGGGGTTTCTTTTCCATAGCCGAGTTGCGAAAAGACAAAAAAAACCAGGATAATTAATGTGATCGCAATCTTTTTCATTATGGTAA
>JBBSAR010000120.1:0-9836 GCA_038252125.1 Desulfatiglandales bacterium | reverse complement strand
GGCCCTCT
The DNA here is from genome assembly GCA_038252125.1 of Desulfatiglandales bacterium. Classification (GTDB taxonomy): domain Bacteria; phylum Desulfobacterota; class DSM-4660; order Desulfatiglandales; family Desulfatiglandaceae; genus DUZB01. Next base: position 9,828 of record JBBSAR010000120.1, on the reverse strand, counting down.
TTTCCCAGATGGAACGATATGAGGGGGTCTGGAAGCGAATACAGGGAAGCGAAGCGGTGGAGACATTCGGTTTTGAAGGTTCTCTGGAACCGGAACCCGTCAAAGTGAATCTGGAAGGAATTATCGAACAGTTTAAGGCCGGCTACAACCAGTTCTTACCCCTGTGGAAGAGCCTCTTTTCGAAAGGGTGCCTGGAGGAAATCGAGAAGACCGCACGGATGGATGCGGCCGATTTTCATCTGCGCACGGAATCATGGGTGGAAATCCTCTACGAACTGGCGGCCACCTTCCATCTGTGGGATGTGAACCGCATGAAGCTTCTGGATCTTATGACGCCCCTCTATTATGCCAGGGTTGCCTCCTTTGTCAGGGAAAGCTGGGAAATGAGTTCCCGGGAGGCTGAGAAACTGGTGGAGGATCAGGCCGCCAAGTTCGAGGCCGCCAAGGATTACCTGATCAAGGTTTGGGATGAGAAATCCGCTCAGAAGGCGGAGGTCCGTGCGTAGCGGAAACAGGAAAGTGAAGACGGGCATATCGGTCCCTCTTTGGTTCAGAGGAGCGGATGACATTTGTATCCCGAAAAATGCCTCTTCTCAATTCTGCTCCTTTGTTTTGAAAATAATCTTCGCTTTCTTTTCAGCCCTTTCTCTTCCTCTTTTTTTGCGCTTTTCTGCCTGATCTGGTAATGTGTGCAGCCGATGTCTTGATGAAGATCCGGCGAAAAAGGAAAGATAAACCGTAATGAATCCCTGGAGAAAATCATGAAAAGCGATTGCGATTGCAAGGCGGAGCAAGATCTGGTTCAATCCGAATTTAAGGATAGTATCGGCCTCATCGTCATGAATTGTCCCCATAAACTCAATTGTTTGAGTTCGGAATTGGTGGCGGGGATTTTGAAAGCCTTTGATACCTTTGAAAACGCCGGAGCCCGTGTCGTGGTCATCAGGGCCTACCCTGGTGCGAAGGTCTGGTCCGCCGGGCACAACATGAAGGAGATCCCCCTTGACGGTCAGGACCCTTTATATTGGAATGTCCCTTTTGAACAGCTCCTGCATCGGGTGCAGAACTGCCCTGTCCCCGTTATCGGCATGATCGAGGGCAGCGTCTGGGGCGGCGCCTGCGATCTGGCCATGACATGCGACATCCTGGTGGGAACTCCCACCGCCACCTTCGCCATTACCCCCGCCAAAATTGGTTTGTCTTACAATACCGCCGGGCTCAACCACTTTCTGGGTGTCCTGCCTTTGCATATCATCAAGGAGATGCTTTTCACGGCCGAGCCTATTTCCGCCGAAGAAGCACACAGGTACGGACTCCTCAACCGGCTGGTTGATCCCGATAAGCTCGAAGAAAAAACCCTTGAAATGGCGAGGCTGATCGCCGGCCGTGCACCGAAGGCTATCCGGGTACTGAAGGCTGAGATGCGCAAGCTCACGAAAGGGCCCGCTCTCAGCGCGGATGATTTCGAAGAAGTACAGAACCTTCGAAGGGACTCCTTCAGGAGTGAAGACTTCCGGGAGGGGATTACCTCCTTTTTTGAAAAAAGGATACCTGAATTTAAGGACAAATGAACTTTAAAACGTGCTCCACCCGCAGGAGGGGAATGCATGGGTTTCAGCCTTTCGGCCGAATGAGGAAAGGAAACAATGATCGTACGAAATTTAAAAGACAAAGAGGTACTGGAAACCACCTACCGGGCCCATGGGGGCGGCATCGCCCAGATGATCCTGGACCAGAGGACATTGAAGGAAATCGGTTTTTTTGCCTGTGCCACCCTGGAAAAAGGCAAGGAGCTGGAGGCCCATGTGGACCCCATGGAGGAGATCTATTTTATCTTGAGCGGAGAGGGTGAAATGACCGTGGGGGAGGAAACGAGGCACGTGGGGGCGGGGGATGCCATATGGATTCCTGCCGGGGATCTCCATCGCCTTCAAAATACCGGCCAGGAGGTCTGCTTTATCCTGGTGGTCGCCTCCAACGCCTGGCTGACAAAATAGGGGCTTATGCGTACACAGGTAAGCAATTCTTGCTTTGAAAGTATTTATTGAGGAAAATAATGGTGCATGTGGATGACTGGGGCCGGAACCCGGAAGTACGGAGAATGAGAGGGATATTTCAGGAGATGGAATCCGGACAGGAAAGCTTCCTCAAATTAGCGGGAATCTCCCCGTTTGATGCCAGGCTTCGTTCATGGCGTGAGAAAGCACGCCTGCTTTTTGAACGGCTCTGGCCAAAAGCGGCCTCCCACGGCAATATGGATGAAAAGCGCATGGGAAGGCTTTATGTCCATTGTTTGGGTCGGGTTATGAATGATGACGGGATTTTGGTTCCTGAAACCCTGCTGCCGGCGGACCGGGAGATCGAAGGACTCCTGGAGGGGGGCCTGTCATGATTCGGCTGCGGTTGTTTGGTCGGTGCCGCATATACCACGATCCCGTGAGCCCGGTATTGCGCGCCCCGGCGGAAATCGGCTGGGACGCATTGTTTCGAAAGATCGATCTGGTCACGCCCCGTCGGCTGAAAGGCCGGGAGCTTCTCATGCGCACCAGGGGCTGGTGGACCGTGGAACCGTCGGATGTGCTTCCTGTGGTGGAAAAACACGGTCGGCTTGTGGTGGGTGAAAACGGGGAACTGATGGTTGAATGTACGGATTCGGACGGGATCGAGGCGCTTCGCCTTGCCCTGAAGGAAAATTTCGAAGACCAGGTCCTGCTTTCACCCTAATTGCAACAACTCCGCCGCATTGTCATAAAACAAAGCCGCCTTCTCTTCTTTTCCGAATCCCGCCCTGTCCGCTAAATAATCAATTCGTGGAACCTCATCAGGGTGGAGAAACCAGGGCCAGTCCGTTCCGAAGAGAATGCGCCTTGGCCCGAACCTCTTTAACAGGATGATGAACTGCTCCTCCGTCAGGGTGTGAGCTGCATTGGACGTGTCCAGGTACAGGTTGCCGCACGGCAATAGACACAACTCAATTTCCTCAAATGGGGCATCCAGACTGCCCATATGGGCGCCGATGAAAGGGATGTCCTGAAATTTCCGTGCCAGTGCAACCAGTTTTTCCGGTGTCGTGGTATAGGCGGGATCGGCGCCGAAATATCCGGGTGCTGAATAAAGGGTGTCCAGAACCACGGAGAACCGGTGATCGCATGCGCGGTTGAAGGTCTGGATCTGTTCAAACATGATCAGGGCCGAGGACCCGTCCAAAACAAACCCTTGGGAAAATGAGCACAGTTTGATGACCCGCACTCCGTGGCTTTTGAGCCTTTCCAATTCCGCCCGGTTCCCGGGATAGTCGGGGTGCAGGGTGCCTGCCGTGTAAAGAAAATCCCTTTCAGCGGCCATTTTCATGAATAAGGAATTGACCTTAGCCACATTTGCAGCGCCTGCCGTGGGCAGGGCAAGTCCGGCCTCGACGCCCGCGGCTTTCAAGGAATCGCGCAATCCTTCCGCATCCCGGCGGTCCTCCGCCCCGAGGGTCCGAAGGTGGAGTTGCGCGCACATCTCCTCTTTGGCGGCGACGTTTTCAATAATCAGCTTGTTGAAAAGATGCAAATGGCTGTCGAAAATCTTCATTTTGTCTCTTTCAGTTCCTCATCCCGCAAAACGCGCCGCAGCACCTTGCCTACGGCTGAGACCGGGATGGCATCCCGGAATTCGATCCGCCTGGGGCGCTTGTAGCCTGCCATATTTTGTTTGCAGAACTCCATCATCTCTTTCTCCGTAGCGGTTTCGCCCGGTTTGAGCTGGATATAAGCCTTTACCTGTTCACCGCTCTTTTCATCGGGCAGACCGATTACCGCGGCCAGCCCCACTTTCGGATGGGTGAAGAGAATGTCTTCCACATCGCGCGGATAGACGTTGAAGCCTCCTACCAGGATCATGTCCTTTTTGCGATCGGTAATCAGGATAAAGCCGTTTTCGTCCACATGCCCGATGTCCCCGGTCAAAAAGTAGCGTTTACCGTCGATCTCCCGGAATACGGCTTCGTTCTCTTCGGGTTTATTCCAGTATCCCTTCATCACCTGGGGTCCGCAAATGGCGATCTCTCCGTCCTCTCCCGCGGGCAGGTCCGTGAGCCCGGTTTCCAGGTCCACGATTTTAATATGGGTGCCTGGGATGGGAAATCCGATGGAACCGATCTTGCGGTGCTCTCTGCTGGTGGGGTTGGAGGTGGCAACCGGGGCGGTCTCGCTCAGACCGTAGCCCTCAAAGATGACTGCCCCGGTTTTGGCCTCAAACTGTCTGCAGACTTCCGGGGGCAGGGGAGCGCCTCCGGAGAAACAACCCATTAGGGAGGTGAGGTCGAACTTGTTGAGCAAAGGATGGTTGGTGAAGGCTACAAAGATCGTTGGAACCGCGGGCATAATGGTGGTTTTGTACTGCTGGACCGCCTTGAGCACTTCCGTAAAGGGTGGGTTCCCGGCGCGCGGGTCCGGGATGCACACCATACGACTGCCGGAAGCGGCGGCCGAGAGCATACAGCAGGTCATGCCGAAGCTGTGATACCAGGGAAGCACCCCCAGATAGGTGTGAAATCCGCCCTTGCGCAGTTTCTCGGGCTTGCCGTTGGGTTCATGGGGCAGTCGGCCCCACTCTTCCAAAGCCGTGAGGTCATAGGTGAAGTTGGCGTGGGTGAGGGCCGCCCCTTTTGGTTGTCCGGTTGTGCCGCCGGTGTAGATGATCAGAGCCAGGTCCGTGAAGGGATCGATGGTGATCAATGGAGGCTCCGTGCAGGTGCAGGAGGAGGCCACCACGTCATCAAACAGGAGATGGTCAGGCTCATGATTTTCCGCCCGGGGGATTTTTCCCAATAGTCCGCCCAGGAGGCCTTTGAGTTTCGGCAGATAGGATTTGACGTTGCATATCACGACGGTCTCCACATTCGATCCCTTGATGGCTTCGACCGTGGTGGGGTAGAATTGGGGGTGATCCATGCAGAAGACAGCTTTGGCGCCGGCATCCTTGAGCTGGTAGTTGAGTTCGGATGCGGTGTATAATGGATTGCAGGTAACACAGACCGCTCCGGCTTTCAGGATGCCGAAGAAGATGGCCGGATAGTGGGGCAGATTGGGGAGAAAGATCGCAACCCTCTCTCCCTTTTGGATGCCGCGCGACGCCAAAAACACGGCAATGCGGTCCGCGGTTTCCTTGACCTGGGAAAAGGTTCTTGTTGCGTCGTTGAAGATGGTGTAGGTGTGGTTTGGATAATCCCGGGCCGCGTCGTCAAGGACCTGAAAAAGGGGCATGTTGTATTCCGCCGGATCGATATCATGGGAAACGCCTTCCGGCCAATTGCTTGTTTGCCAGTCTGTTGCTGTCATCTCTTGTCCTCCTGTCTCTTTTAAGTGCACTATAATCCTTTAAGATCCCTGAAATGATTCACCGATGCCATGCGTTTCATGTCCCTTTGAAAACGTCCCTTCCATCCATATTTCTTCTGGGAACGGCGAAGCAAGATCTTCATCAGGGGCCTGAAGAAATGAATCCAGATCCCGGTCCACAAACGCCCCTGTTCCCGCATGATAGTCGATGGCTCCCACCAGCCCATCACGGTCTGATTATGAAGCCAGAACAAGTACTGGAGGGTTTCGGAATCCAATTTTCGTGTTTTCACGTTGGCCCACATGCCGTTGTAACGGCTATAATCCAGCGCATTGGTTACCAGTCCCGCATCAAGCAGTTGCCGCCGAATCTCCGTTTTGGGATAGGGTGTCAGGATCTGACAATAGGCTGAATCGGCTTTGGTTGACTTCAAAAAACGGTAATTTTCAATAATTTCGGTTTCGCCGTCATCCGGAAAACCGAAGATCATGCCTCCAACCACCATGATGCCGTACTTGTGGCAGAGGTTCACAGCCTTGCGGGATGCATCCAGAATATCGCCCTTGCCGGCGGCTTTAAGATTTTTTTCGGAAGCGTTTTCCATTCCCAGAAAGACGGATTTAAATCCTGCCATGGCCATTTTTCTTACCATTTGCTCATTCCTGGCCATGGTTACGCAATCCGCCTGGACCACGAAGTACAGATTCCGATACCTCCTGGCGATGATGGCATCGCAAAGGTCCATTACCCGTTTGGGATCCAGCACGAAGTTGTCGTCGGACAAGAATATCCAACGAGTCTTCCGTTTAAAATAGATGTCGTCCACATCCGCCAGTATCCGTTCCACGGGAAATGGTCTGAATGAGCGGCCATACATATGTCGAATGCTGCAGAAATTGCAGTTTCTGGTACACCCCCTGGAGGTCTCCAGGACTTCGGACTTGCGGTTCATGATATGGTAGCCCCGGGTCAAGCGCCTCTTGTCCCTGATGGGAGGCTTCAATCGGGTCAGGTCAAGGGCCTCTCCTTTGGGATTATGAACCATTTTGCCGTCTTTTTTATAGGATAAAGACGGGATGTCCCCAAGCCGATCTTTGCCTTCCAATGCCCGCAGCAGTCGCTTGAAAGCTACCTCCCCCTCTCCGCGAACCAGAAAATCAATCCACCGGGATTCCGGACCGTTGGCAATTTCTTCGTACATGAGGGTTGCGTGGTAACCGCCCACCACCACCTTTGTGCCGGGAAGCAAGGTCTTGACCAGTTTGATCAGCTTCACGCAGGTGGCATACTGCCAGGTCATGGCGGAAAGACCTACCAGATCGGGTTGGATCTTCAACAATCGGCTCGTCAGGTAACGCCGGATCCGGCGGCGTTTGCGGATCAGATCGATAATGAAAACCTCATGGTTTTCGTCAACGTTGGCGCCGATGCTGGCAAGTCCCAGGTTGGGCATATGAAAGGCGGATTCATGCATAATGACCGGCGCTGCATCCGGCATGGAAATCAGGACAATTTTCATGATTTCTCCATAAAGGTTTTAGACTCCATAAACCCCATAATGATAATGCCTGTCAATATTTTTTGGTTCGCGAATGATAAAGACCTTCAAGAACAACCAGCAGCAGTCCGGACCACACCAGTAAAAAGGTGAGCAACCTCCCCGGCGGAAAACCTTCCTTGTAGATATAATAGCCAAGTATCCCCATGAGGGTGGGGGCGATATATTGCATCATGCCGATAATGGAATATCGAAGCTTTTTGGAGGCGCTGATGAACCAGATGAGCGGCAGTGTGGTGACAACCCCCGATGCAAACAGCAGCCAACTGGTCGTTGCGTTGCTGTGCAGAAAGGCGAGATGTCCCTGACTGTTCAGATAAAACAGATATGCAAGCGCAAATGGAAAGAGCAACAGGGTTTCAATGAGCAATCCTTCACTGCCTCCGATGTTCACTTGTTTCCGGATCAGGCCATAAATGCCGAATGTGCCGGCCATGATGATAGCCAATGTTGGGAATTGTCCGAATCGAAAAACCTCCTGAATCACGCCTATGGCAGCGAGCAATACGGCAACTTGTTGAATCCGCGAGAGCCTTTCACTGAGAAAAACGGCGGCGAGTGCCACGTTGACAAGAGGGTTGATGAAATACCCCAGACTTGCTTCAAGGATTTGACCCGTTACGACGGCGTAAATGTAGGTCAGCCAGTTGGCGGAGAGAAGCACGGCGCCCGCGCCCAGCACCCAGCCATGGCTCTTTATCTGGTGAAGGGTATCGCGGAAAAAATGTTTGTTGGTCAGCATCAGGAGAACGGTCAACATCACGGCGGACCAGACGATGCGGTTGGAAACCGTCTCCAAAGGCAAGACTTTGGAAAGGGCCTTGAAATAGAAAGGGGTCAGTCCCCAGAAGACAAAGGCTGCCGCAGCCAGGAAAAAACCCGCTTTTTTATCCATGAGTCTTTTGGTCGATAAGTATTTCCAATGAAGGTGCTCCTTGACGTTTAAAACAGCGCTGTACACCGAGATAGTTCATAATACATCCGGATATCGTTGACAGTCATCACAGGCATGCAGGAATCACTCCCGTTTCATTGTTTTCCACTTGGCCCATTCGGCGCGGCAATCATAGCACAACATTTATCCACGGCCAAGATTTTGCTTGAGGGTGGCGAATCTCCTTTTCGGATTCTCATGTTCTCATTCGGGATAATGATTTCAGGAAGTTGGATTTGTTGTCGGTCAGGCAGTGTGTTCGTCAAACAATCCGGCAAGATCGACACCTTTTCTTGCGGCCAGGGAGCGAGGAGAATCATTTAATTCTGACATGATATCAGGATCGGCGCCACGACTGAGAAGAAGTTTCGCAAAACTTCTTCCAATGTTTGCTTTTTTCTCATGGCGCAAAATCCCGGATTTGAGGCTCTAAACATTCATCCTTTATCATTATGAGTTTTCCATTTCCCGCATGATACTTGCCGCTCCGTGAACCGCGCGACGGATCCGTTGATACGTTCCACAGCGACAGATGTTGCCGGACATGGCGTCATCTATTTCCGCATTGCTCGGATTCGGGTTCTTTGCCAGGAGGGCTGCCGCGGTCATGATCTGCCCCGGCTGACAATAGCCGCACTGGGGTACATTTTCGCTGATCCAGGCTTGTTGCACCGGATGGCTGCCGTCAGGGGAAAGCCCCTCTATCGTGACGACCTCTTTTCCGGTGACGGATGAAACCGGAGTGACGCAGGAGCGGGTTGCGCGGCCGTTCACATGAACCGTACAGGCGCCGCAAAGCGATTTTCCACAACCGAATTTTGTGCCGGTCAGACCGAGGTTTTCCCTGAGCACCCACAGGAGCGGGGTGTCCGAAGGCGTATCGACCTGAAAGGTTTTTCCGTTTACTTTGATGGAAACCATGGGTCCTCCTTTATCCGGAATTACATGATCTTGGTGTTTTTGATGGGGAGCCGCCGAATACGTTTACCCGTTATGCTGAACAAGGCGTTACAGATCGCCGGTGCAATGGGCGGGACCCCCGGTTCTCCCACCCCCGTGGACAAACGGTCGCTGGACACCATGTGCACGTGTGTTTCAAAGGGTGCTTCATCGATCCTTGCCACCGGATAGTCATCGTAATTGGACTGCTGGATTTCCCCGTTTTTCGCCGTAATTTCGCCCATCAGGGCGATGCTCGTTGCGAATGCCGCGGCCCCTTCGAACTGCGCCCGCACGAGGTCCGGGTGTACCACAAACCCTGCATCCACCGCTACATCCACGCGGGGAATGGAGATGCGTCCTTGATCGTCGACGCGTACATCCACCACGGCCGCCACGTAGCTCAAGAAACTCCTGTGTGCGGCAAAGCCCATCGCATGGCCCGGTCCCGGTTTCCTGTTTGCCCACCCCGATTTTTCCGCCACCACCTCGATGACGTGACGCAGACGCCCCGTTTCCCATGGATACGTATCCATCGGTTTTCCATAGTTTACATTGGTCGTATTTTCCTTCTCAAAATCAATGATGCGCGGCTGTCCCAGGACATCAAGAAAATAGTCGATGGGATCGCGGCGTGCGGCGGCGGCCAGCTCATCAATAAACGACTGAATGGCAAACGCATGATAAATGTTGGCCACGGAGCGCAGCCAGCCTATGCGAAGGGGGGCCTTTGCCGGACCGTTTTCAACGCGAAGATTGGGGATGTCGAATGGAATGTCCACCCATCCCTGTCCCAGATGCAGCCCGTCGCCGTAGACCGCATGGGGATCGAAAAGCGAAGTTATGGGCGGGAACACCGATCGTTGGAGCCATGCCGTCGGTCTTCCGTCAGCTCCGAGGGATGCCTTCATGTACATGGCGGCAACGGCGTTATAATAATCGAACTTTATGTCATCCTCGCGGGTCCAGGTCACTTGAACCGGTTTCCCGACTTTTTTCGATAGGATTGCAGCCTCAACGATGTAATCGGGTTTTGATTTTCTTCCGAACCCGCCGCCCAGCAGGGTGACAT
>JBBSAR010000119.1:0-10045 GCA_038252125.1 Desulfatiglandales bacterium | reverse complement strand
GCAGATTCAATCTGTTTCACATGATGCCCTTGAACCTGGGTGAGATCTGCCATGAGAAACGCTCATCCTGCTTCCTTGAAAAACCAGCCATATCGGATGCCGGCAAAGTCTTTGCAGAAGAGATCTCCCGCTTTCCCGGGACGGAAATCATTGAGGCCTACGAGGCGCTTATCCGCTACGGACCTTTTCCAGAGCCTTTCTTGAAGCAAAACGACCGTTTTTGTCGGAAATGGCACAGTGATTACATTAGCCTCATTGTGAGAGAAGACTTGAGGGATATCAGCCGGGTCGTGGAACTGGATAATGTTGAGAATCTCCTCTTCCTGATGCCGCCCAGAATCATGTCGCCGCTTTCCATGCCTGCGCTGGCCCGTGATCTTGAGGTGGCCCATACGACCGTGAAAAACTGGCTGGAGCAATTAAGACGGCTTTACATGCTGTTTTCGATTTCACCGTGGAGTCGCAAGGTTTCCAGGGGGCTTAAAAAGGAAAAGAAATGGTACTTTCTGGACTGGTACTATGCGCCGGAGGGAGCGGCGCGACTTGAAAACATGGTTGCCACTTACCTTCATCGTGTCTGCCTGGCCATGACCGACATGGGATATGGAGATTTCAGGCTTCACTATATCAGAACCCTGGACAAAAAAGAGATCGATTTTGTGGTTGTCCGCGACAACCATCCTATTTTGGCAGTAGAAGTCAAGTTGTCCGAAACCAAGCCGTCGAAAACCCTCATGGATCGACACAAATGGTCCATTGAGCCACCAACCATCGGCGTTCAGGTAGTCAATAAGAGGGGTGTGCTAAAAAAATATGCGGAGAATACCTGGGTGGTCAGTGTGGAGCGGTTTCTGAGACTTTTGGTCTGATGCAGAACTCCTGGAAAACAAAGTCCTGAAATACAACATCCTTGCCCACCAGATTCTTATGGTTCAAAAGAGATCGATAATCCATGAATTCTCCATTGACAGGAAGGTGGGTCCCGTTTACACTGATCTATATCAATTGCCATATTTCGAAAGGATCCTTCCAATGTCATTAAAGACTGTTACAGCAATCGAAGCGCGAAAAACATTCGGTACAATATTAAACTCCGTATCCTTTGGAAATGATCAATACATCGTTGAACGAAAAGGAGTGCCAATGGCGGCAATTGTTCCTGTTAAAAAACTGGAACAGATAGACAGGGCCAGAAAACGGTTTTTTGCGAACATGTCAAAGATCAGTGACGCTTTTGCCGAAAAAAATGCGGAAGAGTTGGATACGATGATTAAGGAAGCCACCGAAGCTGCCAAGGCATTCGAACGGTCAGGTAAATAAAGCCGGTGAAGATCGTCGTCGATGCCAATCTCTTTGCCAGTGCTCTCATCAAACCAGATTCCAATCCTGGCAAGATGCTCCATATGGTCAAACAGAACCAGGTCGAATTGGTTTTGTCGCCCCCCATCATAAGAGAAATAAAGCGTATCCTGCTCTACCCCAAAATAGCGAAATATCATTGTAAAAGTGCGCATCAACTGGATGCCTATTTTGAAGACATCTTAATCTTCGCCTGGATGGTTGAAGGAAAAGGCGTAGTCGATGTAATAGAGGCTGATCCCACAGATAATAAATATTTGGCATGCGCTCATGAGGGTGAGGCGGATTACATTGTTTTCGGAGACCATCATTTGCTCGACTTAGGCACATATGAAGGAATTTCCAATTATCACAGCAAGTGAATTTATAAGCCTTTGGTCACAGTCAGCACTTGCCGCTGGGAAATGAGAAATAATTAGCCACGGACCCACACGGAAAGACACAGACTTTGGAAAAGAGAAAATGTAAGCTGGATTGTCATTTTGATCACTTCAGTGGTTTTTGTCCGTTTCAGTCTCTGTGAGTCTGCCTGCCCCATGAAATGTCCTTTTCTTTTGTATTTCATCGGGGTGGCTAATGATTGAGGAAAAACATGAAAAACATCGAAGACCTGTCTTTGAATGACAATGAAAACAAGGCTATACGGGAAGCGACAAGGATGCTTAAGGAGAAATTTTCGGTAAAGGAGGTCATCCTTTTCGGCTCAAAGGCCCGTGGTGATAGCAGTGAGGAATCGGACATCGACCTGCTTTTATTGACAACGGGGCCTCTTCATTGGAAGGAGCGACATGCAATCATTGAAGCGCTTTTTGATGTGGAAATGAAACACAGTGTCGCGATCAGCATTGTGGTGAACACTGTTCACGATTGGCAGAAGGGGATATGCACGGTTCTTCCAATCCATGAGGAAATCAACAGGGAGGGGGTCATGATCCCATGACAGAGAAAGGTCCCATAGACAATGCCCATAAGGATGCACTCATAAGATACTGGATGGAAAAAGCCCGTGAATCCATGGAAGCCGCCCAAAGCGAATACGATTCAGGCAGAAATACAACGGCCGTGCGAAATCTCTATTATGCCTGTTTCTATGCCTTGACAGCCGTTTTGTTAAAGGAGGGGCGCTCTTTCAAAAAACACACGGGGGTGAAGGCTGCACTCCATAAAGAACTCATAAAGACGGGTATTGTAGAACCAATCTGGGGTAAGTTCTACAACAAGGTTTTCGACAGTCGCCACGAAGGCGATTACCAGCCGCTCCGGGTTTTCGAGGCCGAAGAGATCAGGATATTTCTCGACCAGGGCGCTGGTTTCATCACAAACATGGAAGATCTTTTAGTGAAGTGAGGTAGACCCGGTGTCTTGCATTACATCGTGATCCGGGGAACAGAATGTCGAAAAGACATGGCAGGCGAAGATTATTATAGACTTTGAAAGAGGCACTTGCCAGGTTTCTTGTTTGTTTTGTCCGTGTACGTCTGTGTGACACTGCCTGCCCCATGAAATGCCCTTTTCTTTTGTATTTCATCGGGGTGGCTAATAAAAAGGACTTTCAACAATGAACAACGAAAACCTTAAATACAACATCCTTGTGATCGATGACGATCCCCTTGTTCTCGAAGACACGGCTTTGATGTACCAGGACATGATTTTTCTGGGTGACTTTGATGATATCCTGGGAAAAGGGGCTGAGGGGTCTGTTTCATCTTCGAAGAACACAAAAGAAGCAGAAAAAATTCTTCGGGAAAACTTCGAAACCAATCCAAAACTGGTTCAGGTCCTTCACGTTGATGAACGAATGCCTCACGAGCGGGGTTCTGAGTTCGTGGATCGTATGAGGTGGGCGTATGCCGGCAGAAGAATCGGGGCGCTTCTGGTTACAGGATATGCAACGGACGTTTCGGTCATCAACTCCAGGGAAAAAGGGGTGTACCGATACACGTCAAAACCGGTTACCCCTGGCATCATAAAGCCCCACCTTGATGATCTGGTGAAGGTTATTTTCAGCAAAGAGAAACCCAAAAAAAGGGAAATCACGGATACCTTTGTTTTCAAACAGATCACTGATAGGGAGCAGTTTGAGCAATATTTCCAGCTCAGGTATTCTGTATTTGATTTTATGAATTACCTGCAGCAAGAGAATGAACACAGATTGGATATCGACAAATTTGATCCGTATGCAGTCCCTTACGGCGGTTTTGTTATAAATGAAGACGGATCGGAAACGATTGTTGCCACAATTCGAACAATTACAACCGAACTCCAGGAACCGTATAACCAGATGATCCAGGAAATTGCGGGGGGGAGGGGGGAGGGATATCAGTATCGTTGGTGGATACCAGATTAGACCGGAATGAGGTTACGACGCTCACTGATTTCGTATCCCAGAAAAAGATTGGGGAATTCCCGGTAGCGGAATCGTTTGGCGTGGAATCTGTTTTGAGGAAATTCAGGAAAGACGGAAAAAGCTACGGAGAATACAGCAGAATAATTGACCACCCCGATTATCGAGGGCTTGGATTATCAAAAATGGCCATATTGACAGCCATAGCCGACTCCAAACGAAAGAATTTTCCTCAAATGATCTTTGGGGCATGTGTACCCCAGCATGCAAGAATGTATAAGAAATACGGTTGGCAATTTGTTGAAGGGATAGATCTGGTTCTTGAAGAAAAGGTTCAGCAGGTTGCAAGGGCCATGGTATCGGATGTTTTCAACGATGTTCCTGAGGAACACGACTCTGTTATAAATTCGGCGATATTGCCTCAGCTGCGAGAAAGTCAGAAAGTGCTTTATCCTTTTCCATAAGTCACTGACTTGAATGAAAACGTCAACATGGAATCTTGAATTTTTTTGATGTGGGAGTTTTTATACATGGAAAAACCGGAGAATATCTACAAGGAATATTCAGAACCTTACCCGCTTGTGATACACTGGTCACAGTACTTATTGCTACGGGATTTACACCTCTCGTTTCTGGTTTCGGATGATTCAATCGAAAATGTCCTGGATGTCGGTGCGGGAACTGGGTATCAGACCATTGAGCTTTTAAAAGCAGGGAAAACGGTAACCGCAATTGACATGAGCAACGAAATGATGGGGAAGCTTGAGCAACTTGTAGCTGAGGAAGCAGGTGCATTAAATAATTGTCTGACCGTACTCAATATGGATGGTCAACGACTTGACTTCAAAGATGAAAGCTTTGATGCGGTTACCGGTATGAACGCCTACAACGGAAGGTTACTGGGAAGAGAAACCAAGGTAGGACAAAATACGTAATACGTGCCTGAACGAAAACCCTGTTCAGGCACAATTGTGGATTTTGGATTGCGGATTTTGGAATTATGGAATAAATTCAAACTCATTAAACCTTACTTTTCATGCCGGACCGGTTTTCATTTCGAGGTTTTCGTTCAGGCACTAATTCAGTTTTTTTGACTATAGGTGTTCCCATAATAGTCCCTGAGTGACTCCCGGCTCAATGACCGCATAGTTGTGCGAGGTATCAACTTTTCTTATCTTGTTCATTTTGTGCAGATCCACAACCGTGCAGCCATTTTTTGCAGGGAGCCGTGATCCCATTCCCCAGTTCCTTCCTGTGCTGAATGCCCAGAGCGGCGTCAGATATCGGTTCGCAATCTCAACAATTTCTTGGACTTCTTCTGTGCTCGTGGGATACAGAATCGCGGGTATTTCCCTTTCCAATCCAGTAACATTCAGACGATACGGTTCAATTGAATCGGGATCGTTCACGACCTTTTCTTGTCCTATGGCTTGAGTCCATGCAGAAAGCGCTTCAGAATACCCAGACTTGGTCATTTTAATAACCTCTCTTAAATGAATGAAAATAAGACCCTATAAATCAAGATTGGTCTTTATGTATCCTATTCAAATTCCCTGGTAGCCGAGTGCGTGGCCTGCGAATCATTCCGTCACCAGATCTTTTTTGCTGCCGCATCTGATTCCTATGGCAGCACCGGTCCTTCTGTGCTGGTACGGAAAAGTTGAGGTATGATAACAGCTTCCTTGTACCAGCACAGGAGGACCTTGTAACGGTCGGTGAAGATTCATCCAAGATGCGACAGCAAAAAAGACCTGGTGACTCCATTTCTGCCATGGTTTTTGAATAAGATACGTCTTTATGATAAATTTCTCTATTTTGAATTTCGGAATCTTGATGTCGGCGTCAGGATATACCAATCTACCAAAAAAAAGCTACTGTGATAATAGCACCAGGACACCTTCTGCTGCACGGTTCAAATTGACGTCGATGTTATGATAGAAGGACACTACATATTGTGGCCGCTCCCCCTGCTGGACTATCACTTATGATGCTACAATATCTATATAAACCCAGCACCAGTATGTTCAAAGAATAGCAGAAGTTTTGATCTGCCATCTTTGAGGTTTGGGGTTGCCGGTTTGGTTGGGTCGGACAAGGGTAATACATTGAAGCGTAAGGATAAATGGATGCGAGATCCTCTTTTTAGGGCTTATAAGATTATTTTTGATGCCAGTACAGCCCTTCTAAGAGCACAAGGCAGAGAATGCCCAGAGCAAACCGATCATCATTTGATTCAGTGTTTCGTTTAATGAGATTTTCCAGATGCGGAACATTGGGGCATTCCGCCAAACAGGGTTTTGAAGTTGCGCTGTAAATGGGTTAGCTGCCAAGCCAGACCTGTTTCCAGCAGCGTAGATACTTTCTGAAAATGGTCTCTTATAGCATCTCTCGATGATTCGCATTTTTACAGGAAAATATTGTCTTATTTTGAGTCGGTCCGAGCCTCCTATTCCAGACTCAGGAGGTCATTGCCCGTCGCTTTTGAGCAAAAAGGCGCCACGGGCGAAAGGGATGTCATTTCGGCGGCAGATACAGCGCCCATCCCTCCAGGTCGCGGCCCGCATCCATCATGCATTCCGAGAAAGTGGGATGCAGCCGGATAGTGTGTGCCAGTTCTTCCGCGGTACATTCAAGCTGCAGGGCCATGACTGCCTCGCCGATGATCTCGGTGGCTCCGGCGCCCACAATATGCACGCCCAGAATCTCCCTGTTTTTAGCGTCTGAAATGACCTTGACGCCACCGTCAACCTGCCCGCGCAGCATGGCCAACCCGTTGACCGGGTAAGGAAAATCACCTACTTCCACTTCGTATCCAGCTCTTTCGGCCTGTTCTTCCGTAAGGCCCACGGCGGCGGCTTCCGGGTTTGTCCAGAGTCCGCGGGGGACGAGGTCGGAACGGAAGATTGTGTCCGAACCCATGGCGTTCTCAGACGCGGTGACGCCCATTGCACTGGCCGCATGGCTGAGCATCCAACCACCTGCAACATCTCCGATGGCATAGACGCCTTTGACGGATGTCTCCAATCTGTCGTTCACCCGGACCGTTCCGTCATCCCCTGTTTCAATGCCGGCCTGCTCCAGGCCAAGACCATCGGTGTTCGACCCGCGGCTGCCGACAAGTATTCGATCCGCTTCCAGAATCTTTTCTCCCATAACGGCTTTGAAACGACTCCCGGATTTTTCAACGGATTGAATAACGGTGTCGGTGACAATCGTCAATCCCTGCTCCCGAAGGGCCTGGCCCAGACGCTGACTGGTCTCGCGGTCTTCCTCTGGCAGTATGCGGCGCCCGGGAGCGACCAGTGTTGTTTCAACGTCGAAATTAGCCAGCATCGAAGCCAGTTCCACTTCGATGGGGCCGTCGCCGACGACCAGCACGGAAGACGGAAGATCTTCAAGATTAAAGAATTGATCGGAAGTCATGAGCGCCTCAGTCAGTCCCTTCATCTCAGGCACGGCCAGGGAACTGCCCGTGGCGATAATGATTTTTTTTGCTGCGCACGTCTTTTTATCGACCACCACTTCCCTGGAGTTTTTAAAAACGCCGTGTCCGGTGATCAATTCCACGCCATTTTTCTGGAGCAGCGCCTTCATGCCGGCCCTTATGTCCATTCCCACTTCGTTTTTACGCTCCACCAGGACCTTGATATCCAGGCCTTTATATTCGCTCTTGAGCCCGAACTCGCCGGCGCGTACCATCCAGTATTTGAGATAGGCCGCGCGCATCCAGACCTTGCTGGGGATGCACCCGCGATTCACACAGGTCCCGCCCAGATCGGCAGCCTCTATTAAGGCGACGCGTCCGCCTAATTGCGCGGCGCGAATCGCGGCGGCATATCCCCCCGGACCGCCGCCGATGACTAATACGTCATGCATGTTTAAAACCTCCTTCAATAAACTAAGGTTTTTCTATAAAATCAGGAGACCCGGATCCTGCAGCAGTGTGATCATTCGGTTCAAAAACTTGGCCGCCGGGGCCCCGTTGATCACCCGATGGTCAAATGTCAGGTTGTAGTTCATGACCGGGCGGATGACGATCTGATCGTCTTCCACCAGCGGACGCTTGACGATCGGTCCAGTCCCTAAAATAGCAACCTGGGGCTGATTGATGATTGGCGTCGTAAAAGAGTATCCCTGGCTCAACGTGCCCAGGTTGGACAGGGTGAACGTCCCGGAGCTGATATCGTCCATGGTCAGTCGATTTTCCCGGGCGCGTTTTACGACATCGGATATCGCCCGGCTGATTTCTGACAGGGTCATCCGGTCGGCGTGATGCACCACCGGGACAACCAGTTGGCTGTCATATTCTTCTTCGGGAAGGGCCACGGCCACGCCGATGTTGACATCATCCCAGAGTTTGACCGAATCATCGATCAGGCTGGCGTTCATGATGGGCTGTTCTTTGAGAACTTTGGCCAGGATGCAGACCAGAATGTCCGTGTAGGAGATACGGATATGGAGGGCGGCCTCCTGCTTTAGACAGGATTGACGAAATCGCGCCAGCCCGGCAACGTCCACTTCACCCATCACGCTGAGCTGTGCGGAGGTCCGCAGGCTGTAAACCATATGCTCGGCCACAACGCCGCGAATGCCGGTCAGGGGCAGTGTAGCCCGGACCCGCTTGCCGTCAATCATTTCAACATCCTGTTTTTCCCGCTCAGCCGCTTTGGCCGGGGGCGCAGCTTCCCCGGCCTCAATGGCCCTTAAAACGTCTTCTTTGACGATACGCGCTCCCGGATGCGAACCGACCAGCGTGTTGATGTCTATACCGGCATCTTTGGCCATATTGCGAGCTGCGGGCGATATTCTGAGCTTGCTCTTGGTGCCAACACCGGCCGAGGTTTCGGCAGGTTCTTCGCCCTTGGAGCCGGCTTCCGAAGGAGATGCAATGGAGGGCATTTTCGCCTGAATATCGGCCAGATCTTCTTCGGTTTCGGCAAGCCAGGCTATGGTTTCATTGCAAAGTATGTTTTTATTCAATTCAGCGGCGCTATGAAAAAAGCCCGAACCCGGAGATTCAATTTCATAGGTCACCTTGTCCGTTTCAATGATGATGACGACCTGGCCCTTTTCCACCCGGGCGCCTTCATCGACTTTCCATTCACTTATTTTCCCCTGCTTCATGGCCATGGCCAGTTTGGGCATCACGATGGGTATTGCCATGTTAAAATCCCTCTGTTGGGTGAATACTTCTTATTCTTCCATAAGTTCCATCACGGCCCTCGACACCTTCTCCTGATTGGGCAAATATTGCGCCTCCAGATATCCGCCGGGAATCGGATAATTGGGAGAGCAGACCCGTTTAATGGGTGCGTCCAAAGAGTCGAATGCGTTTTCCATGATCTGAAAACCCAGTTCAGCCGCAAAACCGCAGCGCTTGGTGTCCTCGTCCACAATCAATACCCGGCCCGTCTTTTCCACGGAGGTAAGTATGGTATCCAGATCCAGCGGTTCATAGGATCTGGGATCGATCACCTCCAGACTGAACTTGTCCCGCAGGTTTTCTGCCGCGGCCAAGGCATGATGCAGCATCATTCCTCCGGCTACCACCGTCACATCGGAACCTTCCCGCTTTATGTCCGCCTGCCCCAGAGGAATCAGATATTCCTCGTCGGGAACCTCTCCGGTGGTCAGCATCAAACCCTTGTGCCAGAAGAAAAAAACCGGATTATTATCCCGAATGGCTGATTTCAAAAGGCCCTTCGCGTCGTAGGGCGTTGACGGCATCACGCACTTGATTCCTGGCGCATGCAGGATCGGCGCTATGGGAACCTGGGAATGTTCGTTGGCCAGCATCAGCCCACCGCCCACCGCGCCGATAAAGGTGACGGGGACCTGGACATGGCCGCCATGGAGAAATCTCCATTGTGCGGCCTTAAGAAAGATCTCATCGCCTGCCACATACATGAAGTCCGCGAACATCAAATCCACAACCGGCCGGTATCCGCACAGGGCCGCACCGATTCCCGTCCCGACGACCCCGGTTTCGGCAATGGGTGTGTCCAGGACACGCTCCGGACCAAAAGCCTTCAAAAGCCCGGTTGTGGTGCCGAAACCTCCACCGCGCAGGCTTTCACCAACAACAAAGACCTTTTCGTCGCGATGCATTTCTTCGGATATGGCCTCGGAAATAGCCTGAATATATGGTTTTACACTCATCATCGACCTCCTTATCGGGCGTAAAGCATCTGGTCAAAAACCGAAGGATCGTCCGCGTTAGGGCTGGCATCGACGAATGCTTCGGCCATCGCGACTTCTTCATCCGCCTTTCCCCGGATCTGCTCGATGTCTTCTTGACGGATGATCCCTTGCTCCAATAGATTTTCCTGACAAATTCTTACG
>JBBSAR010000118.1:0-10152 GCA_038252125.1 Desulfatiglandales bacterium | reverse complement strand
GTAAGGGCCATCCTGAAATAGAAAAGTTCAGGGAATTCCGGGTGCAGCTTTGGATCAATAGTGAACGCAAAATTGATCCAGGCCACGCTTGCCAGGAATCCAAGGGGCATTTGGAGAGCCCGTCCCTGGAGGTTTAAAGTGGCATGAAATTCAGATTCATAACGTTTTCGATCTGGAATCCGCCTGAAAAGGTGAAAAATATTTTTCATGGATATATGTTCTCACTGTGTTAAGAAAATAGCGAATTGTCCGCTCCGCTCAAGCGCATCTTTTCAAGACTCGCGCCCTTGGTCTTAATGCGAAAGAGCCGGGTTACAACGCGAGAGGTTATTATTGTTCGGCGGGAGTCAACGAGCTGTCCCCTTTGTCCGCATCTTCATCGCTGTCGCTGTCCGTGTCTGCATCGGTGTTATCGTCATCGGTAGATGTTTCCGTCCCACTATCGCTGTCGTCTTCAGCCGATGCCACTGTTTCCAGCCTATTTGGTTCGGTCCTGATTTGAGCGGTTATTTCGAAAAGCTGTTTATCAACGCTTTTCGGGGAGGATGGGAGTGTATCCATCATGCCGCCGCGGAAGATATGCAGAGGCAATGGCGCCGATGTTTGTGCAAGAGCGAGGTGTGGCGGCAGATGCAGGATCAGCGCAACATAAAATAAAGAAAGTTCCTTTATCATAACCTGTTTCCATTCTTGTGAAGGTAATATTTCGTTCAAAAGTCCGGTCTTTCCAGGACAAGTTGGACGCGCCGTTGGCCGTTTCAATAGAAAAACGCGAAGCCAACCTTCGAATAAGCGAGACCCCGCATGCAACGAGCATCACACGTTCGTCCATGCATACAACATTTTCATGTCAAATTGCAATTGAATACAAGAGCATATAAGCGATTGGCGTGGGTTATTGGAAACTGGAAATTAAGAAGAAACGATTATTCAGGGCATGCACGATGGGAGAATTTAGACAAGAGAGGCGGTTTTCCTTTGCTTTTGTGGGAGCAGCATCTACCAGTAACGTATAGGACCGGTATCCACATGAACAAAACGCGAGTAAGGATAATACCCAACGCCGCCGCCTTTTATACTCACCGCCGCTTGTTTCAGAGAAGACGTTCGAATACCTGGAACCCTTATATCAGCCGCCTGTCCTGCTATATGCAGACTTTTTCGGGCCACCTTTTTGGATCGTCTTCGCAGCCACGCGTTGGTGGCCGGACAACGATATCCCGAAATAACGTTTAGTGGGGATGTGCTTCGGGCCTTCTGAGAAATGGCAAAAAGAATATCCAGCAGATCCGGGTCAATCCAATGAATATCCCCCGTTCTGTGGTCACGCATGATATGGTCGATTTTTTCCATGGCGTCCGGCAGATATTTCCCAGCCGCATAATAGACGCCGTTAAACGATTCTCTCATATTGGGGCTGTACAGGGAAAGCGAGCGTGTGGGAGAGAAACAGTAAGCCTTAACAACAGGGAAGGGAAGAAGCCCAGCGGCAGCGGCTACCGCGCCGATTTTCAGGAACCGTCTCCTGCCCATGTCGGCTTTCAATAGCTTATTCAATTTGTCAGGGATGAAAATCACTCACAGATCTTCCTTCGCAAGAGTATGAATAAAGTCTAATTAAAGCTACCTGCTTTGTTTGTCAAGAAAATATTCAATGCGCGGAGGAAAAAGTTTCTTCACAAGCTATTCTTGGGAAAACTCTCCCATGGCGCTCCGGATCAAGAGACGGGTATAGGGATGACGGGGTTGCTGAAGGACAACGGAAGCGGGCCCCGTCTCCACCATGCGACCCTGATACATGACTCCGATCCGGTCGCTGATTTTTCGAACGAGACCCACGTCGTGACTCACAAAGAGCATGGTCAAGCCCTTTTGAATTTGGAGATCAAGAAGGAGTTTTAGAATTTTGGCCTGGACACTCGGGTCAAGGGAACTGGTCGGTTCATCGGCGATGAGAAGGGTTGGATTAAGAACCAGCGCACGAGCTATACAGATGCGCTGAAGCGCTCCCGTATTGAGTTCATGGGGATAGCGTTCGAGAAAATGGTCGTTCGTTGAAAGATGTACGTCGGCAAGGCACTCCTTGACGCGCCTTTCTCTTTCTTTTTGTTCCCTGAAAATCTTATGGATATCTAAGGGTTCCGCAATAATCTCGCTCACGGTAAAGCGATGACTGACCGATTGGGCCGGATTCTGATAGACGACGCCGATTTTTCCGGCCAGGGATCTGTACCCTTTTTTGATCCATTGATCCATGTCCCGTTCTTCAAAATAGCGCGTTCCTGCATCCGGAAGCAGCACACCCGCCGCGATCATGGCCAGGGTCGTTTTGCCGGACCCTGTTTCACCCATCAGGGAAAAGATCTCTCCCGCCTTGAGGATCAGAGTCACCGGGTGTAAGGCCCGGGCGCCGTCGTATCTTTTTTCCACCCCATTCAAAACGAGCCTTGCGGCTATGCCTCGACGGATACATCGAACTTCGTGATCTTCAACGTTTTCAAGAAGAATAGGACCTTGTTTGCATCTTTCAAGCGCCTGGGTGCACCTCTCGCCGAAGAGACATCCGGTTGGAGGAGCATGGCCATCTTTGTGACTGGATTCAGGGACTTGAATATGGGAATGCAGATAATCTGTTTCCTTCCCGCGACCATGCTGGTGAACGGTCCTATAAAAGGCATCTCCTCGAATTCCCCCAAGATCCCTGACGTTGTTCATAGCCGGGTAGGACCTCTTGAGAGCCAGGGTGTAGGGGTGGAGAGGGTTTGAAAAGATTTGCTTCGCGGGAAGTTTCTCCATGATTTGGCCAAGATAAAGAACCGCCACCGTGTCGGCACACCCGGCGGCAAATTCCAGGTCATGGGTAATGAGGACAATGACCTTTCCATGGGACTTTTTCTCCATAATGAGCCGGTGAACGAGCCCCTTGCTGAGGGCATCCAACGCGGATGTGGGTTCGTCGAGGATCAAAACATCGGGATCAAGGATTATGGCCATGGCAAGCTGGATCTTTTGGGCCTGTCCGCCACTGAACTGATGGGGATACCTTCCGTGTTCGTTGGACCCGATTCCCATCCGTTCGAGCGCGGCGGCGGCGCGCATCCTTGCCTCGTTGCCGTGTTCCATCCCATGTACCATGAGAGGTTCCGCAACCTGATCGATGATCCTGTGGGAGGGGTTGAGAGTAGTCGCCCCGTTCTGAAACGCCATGGCGATTCTTTTCCAGCGGATGCTTTGGATAAGCTCCTTGTCTTCAAAAGGGATGCTTTTTCCGTTCAGGGAGATGTCCCCATGGATTCGGGCGTTTTCCGGGAGGAGCCCCAGGCAGGCCTTTCCGAAGGTGGTTTTCCCTGATCCGGACTCTCCAATGAGGGCGAGACACTGTCCACGGTCAATGGTGAGATCTATCTCCTCGAGGGCCTGGATGCTGTGTCCTCCGTTTCCATAGACCACATCAAGATTTTTGATTTCCAGACTCATGGGGTTTTCTCCATAACGACCTCTTTCAGGCCCTCTTCTTTTAGTCGGGGATCCAAGACATTTTCAAGACTGATGGCAACGAAAGTGATGGACATGATCACCAAAGACAGGCAAAGGATCGGCGGCAGCAACCAGTTCCACCAGATATCCAGATAGTAATATTGCAGCGCATAGGAGATCATCATTCCCAATGATTTGCGGCCGGGATCGAACAACCCCAGGAACGCCAGCGATGCCTCCATGAACATGGCCATGCGTGTTTTAGAGGCAAAACCGATCAGGTATAGAGGAAACATCTCGGGCAGAAGATGACGTCGGATAATGTACCAGTTTCCCCCACCCATCTGTGCGGCTGCCTTTACGTGAAGGCCTTCTTTTAAGCTCAGTGTCTGTGCCCTTATTGCCTTGCTGATGGTGGGCCAGGTCATGGCGGCCAGGATCAGGGCCAGAATCGATGGGGAGGGACGAAAAACGGCCGCGACGATAATCAGGATCATGATGGCGGGAATGGCCAACAGAATGTCCGCCATACGCATCAAAAGCGCCCCCGGAAGTCCTCCGAACCATCCGGAAAATGCTCCAATCAACACGCCGATCACAAGTGCCGCGGATCCGCTGAGCAGACCAAAGAGGACGGTGTTCCGAAGTGAATAGAGAAGTTCGGAAAAAATATCCTGCCCGCCATCGTTGACTCCCAGCAGGTGTTCGAAGGTAGGGGGCGACAGGGGGGTGAAAGAAAAATTGTGCGGGTCGAACGGGGCCAGTAGCGGACCGGTTACGGCAAGGACGAAAAAACCTCCAATAATCGAAATGCCTGTGAGGAACCATCCATTTCGCCTGAGATCTCCGACTATCTTAACGTGCATGGCGAATCCTTGGGTCGATGATCCGATAGACGCCTTCCATGGACAAAATAATCGCCAGAACGATCAGGGAAGAGAAGAGAACCACGGCCTGGATCACCGGCAGATCACGGGACTGAATGGCATTAAAAAGAAGGGTTCCCAAGCCGGGGTAGGAATTAATCCTTTCTACTACCAAAGCGCCCGTAATCATGAATGCCAGCCTTAACCCGAATCGGGTGACCACGGGCAGAAGGGCGTTTCTTGCCGCATGGGCATAGCGAACGCGCCGGGCGGGAAGCCCTTTTGCCCTGGCTGTTTGGATGTAGGGCGCCTTCATGACCATCATCATACTGTTCCGGGTAATCAGAAAATTACCCGGCAGATAGGCCAGGATCAGGGTGCACAGTGGAAGAGCGAGATGGTGCAGTATATCGACGAAACGGGTGAACAAATCTCCCTGTCCATAGGCTGTTTCCGCCCCGGCGGCAGGGAACCATTGAAGGTTCAGCGCGAAAATAACAAGGAGAATGACCCCGGTGCAAATCTCGGGAATGCCTTCAAGAACCGTTGCTCCTGCAATAAGTCCCTTTTCCGTGCGCGTCCCATGTCTCCAGGCAGCTTCCACGCCCATGATAAATCCGGCGGACATGGCAATGACGTTGGCGGCGCCCAACAGGAGCAATGTCCACGGCAGGGCGCCAAAAAAAAGTGCGGATACGGGGGATAGGAAGGCATGGGAATATCCCCAGTCCAGCGTGAACAACCTGAGAAGATAACTTCCAAAACTCGTGTCCCGGGAATAGAAGCTTTGAAGAGAGGCTTCCTGTTCAGCTGTGAGGGTCACCTGGGAACCGGCATAGACCGCGCTTACAAAGTCGCCCGGCAGAATTCTCGGAAGTGCATAGCTCAGGTAGACCATTATCAGGGCGGCCGATGAAAAGGTCAGTACTCCCGTCAGCCATCGCCATTTTCGTTTTCTCGGACTCACAAGCATTTACTCCACCAGAGACATTTTGTTCTGGGCAATGGGAATCCCCAGCGCAATGCCCCCTTTGGTGTAATACCAGTGAATTCCTTTCTCCGGGTTGTAGGCCGACATGGAGACGGAATAGTAAAGGGGGATGGAGGGGAGTTCGTCCACATGAATTTTCTGGATTTTCCACACCAGGGCTTTTCTTTTTTCAACGTCCATCTCCGCGTTTTGGGCCTCAAGCAGCTTCAATAATTCCGGGTTGGCCCCGTACCTGGCCGAATTGACAGCCCCTCTGAACCGGGGGTTGATCATCCTGTCGAGGATCATTGCATCTCCCAAAAGACCCCCATGCCCTGAAATGGCCAAATCAAAATCCCATTTTCTCACACGGTCATCGGTTGTGGCCTGTTCCATGTTGGTGAGTTTCACCCCAATCCCGGCATCTTCGAGCTGTTTCTTGATAATCTCGCCGTCTCGGTCCGCGGACGATTCTCCAGAAACGGAGATATTTGATGCGAGGAGTTCCACCTGCAGGGGCTTGCCATCCTTTTCATAAAAGCCGGCCGCACCTCTTGTGTACCCCAAAGATTCCAATAATGCCCTTGCCTTAAGAGAGTCGGGTTTGTAAACGGGCGTATTCGGGTTGTAGAACTCGTGATCAGGGGATAAAAGTCCGTAGGAAGCGGGAGATCCGAAGCCGCGATGGGCCTTGTCGACGATTTCCTGCTGGTTGATGGCGTAGGCCAGGGCTTTTCTGAAT
Organism: Desulfatiglandales bacterium; assembly: GCA_038252125.1. Taxonomy (GTDB): domain Bacteria; phylum Desulfobacterota; class DSM-4660; order Desulfatiglandales; family Desulfatiglandaceae; genus DUZB01. The sequence goes on along the minus strand of JBBSAR010000118.1, from coordinate 4,097 downwards.
TTCTTTTGATTGAAGGGCGGTTTCTTGTGGTTGATCATCAGTTTCTTGTTCCATCCTCTTTGGTCTTCAAGAACCGTCATCCCCTTCTCCTTGAGGATTTTCGCCATATCGGGTTGGATGTTTACAAGATCGGCCTTGTGGCTCAGGAGGCTCATGATCGGTTTGCTGGTTTTCATGTAGATCAGACGCCTGACTTTGGGCTCTCCAAGAAAATATTCTTTATTGGCCTCGTACAGATAGGTTCCTTTTGCCTTGTTGAAATCCACAAACTTATACGGACCTGTTCCTATAAATGCACTTGGATCATTAAACCTGGCAGGAACCGCTACCTTTTCCCAGATATGTTTGGGGATAATGGGCATACTCCCGCCTACGTAGGCTAAGAACGGGGCGTAGGGTCCTTTCATTTTGATAATGACCCTTTCAGGCCCGTCTGCTTCAGCGCCTGCCACGGCCTCCATGGGCACCCATTGGTACGGGTGTTTCTTGAAATATTCCACGGTGAATACTACATCTTCGGAACTGAAGGGTTTTCCATCGTGCCATTTTACATTTTTTTGCAGCTCAAAAATGAAGCTTTGGTTTTCGGGATTGTATTTCCACGATCCGGCAAGTCCGGGGATATAGCCCTTTCCATCTTTCCATACCAGCGTATCAAATACCCAGCTCATACGTACATAACCCGGCCCACGCGGATAGTGGCGATAGGGATTGGGGTCTCCCCAGTCGCCTTTGCCGTCTCCAATGCGGATTTCGGCCATGGGTTCCATTGCGGTTAGATGGGGGACGTAAAAAATACCGGACACCAGGATGCATATGAGAATGCCTATCCATTGTTTCGAAGCCACAACAGCTCTTTGTTTCATGTGAATCTCCTGTAAGTGCTTATGGTTAGAACAAAAAAAACCACGACGGCACGATTCCTGATTTCAGGAACGATTGGCCTTCGTGGCTTAATGTTGCAAATAAGAGTTTTTAGGCGGTATAAAAGAAGCTTCTTGCTTCCATTTTGTGGCCTATCTATACAGCAATCCATTGCTGGATGTCAACAATTAAGGCGATAGTACAATTTACGAATAGAGAAAGCTGCAAGCAAGAACGGCCGCAGCAATCCCCGCCAAATCCCCTGTCAGTGCGGCCGCAAGGGCATGACGAATCCGTTTGACCTGAACGGCCCCGAAATAAACCGCGAGGACGTAAAAGGTCGTTTCCGTGGACCCTTGGAGGGTCGAAACCAGATATCCGGTGTAGCTGTCCGGTCCGATGGCCGGGTCGTTGATGATGGAAGCCATGATACCGTAGGCTCCTGATCCGGACAGGGGCCGCAAGAGAGCCATGGGAAGGGCCTCCGCGGGCATGCCCAGTTTTCCGGTGAAGGGCCCCAGCAGGCCTACCATAACGTCCATGGCGCCGCTGGCCCGAAACATGCCGACGGCTACAAGAATGGCGACAAGATAGGGAATGATTCGGATGGCCACTTGAAACCCTTCCTTTGCTCCTTCCACGAACACCTCGTAGACGGGAACCTTTCTCGCGACCCCGAAAATCAAAAAGCCCAGCATGAGACCGGGAATAATCCACGGCGAAATGGTTTTTCCATAAAATATGGTGACCGGAATAAGGGAGACAAGGGTGCTCACCCCAACCCAGCTTACCCAGGAAGAATAACTTCCGGAGGCATTCTCAACCGCTTCCTCTCCTGTTGCTTGATCGCCCATATCTTCCCTATCTGTGCTTTCCGCCGCTTCCTCCGGGCGGGTTTTTCGAAAAAAAGACATTCGCCCATAGACCTTTGCGGCGAGGATGGCGACAATGGTCGAACAAAGAGTGGCAAACAGCGTCGTGGGAAGGATCCCTGCTGGATCGGCGGACCCGGCCGCGGCTCTGATGGCCATGACTCCGGTGGGCAGAATAGTGACATTGGAGGTGTTTATGGCCAAAAAAAGAACCATGGAATCAGTGGCCGTGCCGGCCCTGGAATTCAGTTTATCCAGCTCCTGCATGGCTCGGATTCCAAAAGGAGTGGCGGCATTTCCAAGCCCCAGGGCATTGGCCGACATGTTCAGGATCATGCTCCCCATGGCCGGGTGATCCGGGGGGACCCGTGGAAAGAGTTTCACCATGAGCGGGCGGATGAGACGTGCAAGGATGGTCAGCATTCCCCCGGCTTCCGCCACTTTCATCAATCCCAAAAAAAGCGTCATGACCCCCACGAGGCCCAGAGCAAGTTCAACCGAACCGGCGGCCGATTCCACCATGGCCTTGGTGAGCCCTTCCATAGGGGAAAGCATTCCCGAATCCGGGAGCCACTGGATTTGGCGCCATCCCGCGGAAACGAAAGCTATGAGTACAATGGCAAAGAAAATGATATTCATAGATCCTCAATCTTTGTTTTGGTGAACCCCATTCGATCAATCCGGAATCGGGATGTCACGGAACTTGACATTTGAAAAGGGTTTTGATTATCTTCGTTTCTCGTCGTTCGTACGTTTCAGGGAAACGGGTCCGGCAACAGGAAACGAAGTTCTTATCCAACTAACAATGGAGTTTATCTATGAGTTCTTACTGGAGTTCCATCGTAAACAAACTTACTCCTTATATTCCGGGGGAGCAGCCCAAGCACCCCCGACTGATCAAACTCAATACCAATGAAAACCCCTATGGGCCTTCTCCGATGGTCCTGGCCGCGCTGCAAAGGGAAATAGCGGACAGCCTGAGGCTTTACCCGGACCCTAACGCGGAGTGCGTGAAAGAGGCCGTAGCCGAATATTATGGGCAGACTCCTGACAAAGTCTTTGTGGGTAACGGTTCGGACGAGGTCCTGGCCCATACCTTCCAGGCGTTGCTGAAGCATTCGCAACCGCTCCTGTTTCCTGATATTACCTATAGCTTCTATCCGGTCTACTGCGGTCTGTATGGCGTCAACTATGAAACAGTTCGACTTACGGAAGATCTGGCCTTGGAGCTCGGAGAGTTTATTCGCCCCAACGGGGGGATACTCTTTCCCAATCCCAATGCTCCCACAGGAAGGTTGCTGTCCCTTTCAGCCATAGAAAAGCTCCTGGAACAGAACACCGAATCCGTGGTGGTCGTAGATGAAGCCTATGTTGATTTCGGAGGTGAAACCGCCATCTCCCTCATGGACGGATTTCCCAATCTGCTGGTCATCCAGACGCTCTCTAAATCGCGCTCCCTCGCCGGTCTTCGAGTGGGCTTTGCCGTTGGAGATCCCGCGCTGATCGAAGCTCTGGAAAGGGTCAAAAACAGTTTCAATTCCTACCCCCTGAGCCGCTTTGCCCTTGCCGGAGCGGTAGCCGCCATAAAAGATCGCGCCCATTTCGAAGAGATACGGGCCAGGATTATTTCTACCCGGGAGGTCCTGGCGAAAGAATTGGAAGGCCTTGGTTTCGAGGTGATCCCTTCGGCTGCCAATTTCCTCTTCGCCCGGCATCCTGCAAGAGATGCAGGCCGGCTTGCCCTCCGGTTGAGAGAGATGGGGATTATTGTTCGCCATTTCAAACAACCACGCATTGAGCAGTATCTGCGTATCACGGTGGGGACGGATGAACAGTGCGGTTTGCTGGTGAAAGGCCTGGAGAAAATCCTGAGTGAATAAGCTTTTATGGGACACTGACGATCAAACCCCTTCTTCACGCTGAGGCAGGGTGATCCTGCGTTTCTCCGGGTCCGTCTTCTGCCGGAAAAATATAACCGTATGCCCGATCATGCCCACATTTTCGGCGCCGGTCTCTTTTTCCAGGCGCGCTGCGATCTCCTCTTTCTGTTCTTTTTCTTTGAAGTCGTTAAATTTCACCTTGATAAGTTCGTGACTTTCAATGGCCTCTTTTGCCGAAGTCATCACCTGGGGGGTAAGTCCTTTCTGCCCGATGAAGATCACGGGTTTCATGGTATGGGCCACACCCCTTAGAAATTTTCGCTGAAAACCCTCAAGTTTTTTCATATTTACTCCATTTAACTCTATGATAAATTAATAGATATTAGATTCTCCCAGCCATTGATCAGACAGGATTTTCCTCGAAATTGTTCTGTTTTCCATCCCCATCCGGCAGTTGACAACGTCCATTTGACCATTATAT
>JBBSAR010000117.1:0-10165 GCA_038252125.1 Desulfatiglandales bacterium | reverse complement strand
TCTGTTAGAAAGGAAAGATCATAAAGGCCTGCGCGGTCGAAGATCTCGGCGAACCACAACCAGGAATGGGAGGCGCCCTTTCCTCTGTAAATGCCGATTCGTGGATAATACAGGGGCCGATTGCATTCGGGATCAAGGCCTGCGCGTACGGATTTGTCCAGAATTTCGTCGAGAAAAACCGGAACCTCAGAGACAAGTCTCCGATTTATTTCCCTGAATGGATTCGGTATTTTCATGCAAGGACAGTCCTTCACTCCTGAATCCCTGAACTGCTATTTTCCTCGTTCCCGCGGTCCTCCGCGGGAAGGCATATCAAACCTTTGGAATTTCAATGGAGTTTCGCGATCACATCCTCCAGTCCTTCAGAGGTGAATTCCATATCCGTTGCGAGGCTTGAGAGCTCAAGAAGTTTTTCCTCCGACATTTCAGGGCTTAGGAGAGCAAAGAGGGGATGAATGCCGAAAATATAGGAAACAGCCTGCTTTCTTTCCCATCCTTTGTCTTCTTTTCCGGGGGCCGCCCACGGGCTGAAAAGGCCGGAGCCGCCCAAGGCAACGGGGCCGTTCAAGTCCGGCAGGGCATCGATGATCTTTTTCGCTTCCGTGATCCCGTTCTTCTTGCATATTTCGGCCACGGCCGATCCACTCATCCCCTGTTTCGCGCAGGCCCTCAATACCGAACAGGCATCGGACGCGGAAAGGCCCAATTCTTTGAATGCTCGCAGGGCCGGCATGTCGGTTACCAGAAACCCGGGTTCGGCTACGGCAGTCTCCTTCAGAAGGGCAGGGTCTTCGTCAAGGAAAACGAAAGAGTTGGTGGCCAGCGGCGTATTGAAACAGGCCATATGCCGATGAACCAGAGGATCGAGCCAGGCGGAGAGATCTTCTTCCCCAAGAAAGGCGAATGTTCTGGTGATGCCTGATTGGCCTGCCCACTCGCCTTCTCTCACATCATCAAGAAGGTCCGCGCAGGCTTCAACAAACTCTTCCGGATCGGCGATTTCAAGAAGCCCCATTCCACGGATGGCGATCAGCTTCAGCTTTTTCCTGCCGAACAGGGTTCCCAGGCCGGCGCGGTCGCCGCTCGCCCAGTAATTGATGCAGAGCTGCGCAAGATCGGAACCCTTTTCACCCGCCTGACCGATGCCTACTATCTGAATCAGGTTGTCTCCCATGATATCGCGAACATGATCGGTGACGGCCCAGGTATCTTTTCCCCAGAGCTCTCCCGCGTCCTCGATATCAACGATGCCGTCGTGAATCCATAGATATACGGGTTTGTCGGAACTTCCCTTGATGACAATATAATCAAATCCGGAGTATTTCAGCTCCATGCCCGCATGAAGCGTAACAGGCGTGTGGGAGATTTTTCCGGTCACCGGACTCTTGGCCGTAATGACGGAAAGGGATGAACCCGGAATGAGGGTCCCGGTGAGAAGTCCCGTGCCCAGCACAATGGGGTCCTCACTTTCAAACCGTTTATAAAGAGCCGTCGTGATTCCCACTCCCCCGATCTTTTCTTGCACCATTTGTTCCGGCAAATCCTCTTCAGTAACATCTGAGGAAGTCAGGTCTATAATTGCGATTTTATCTGATGACAGGTATTCCATCTCAACTCTCCTTTTAATCTTCCTCTGATAAAGAGATTGCATCCACGGGGCAAAAAAGGATGCACAGCGGACCCTGGTCCATATCTTCGCATAAGTCGCAGGCTTCTCTTAACAGCATCGGTTTTGCGGAGGCATCGGCCTCTTTTTCCGGGTCCTGCTCTTCGCCGATCCGGTTGATCTCAAGGCCTTCCGGGCGGGCCGCAACCAGGCTGTCTTCCTCTTTGAGAATCACTCCCATATAGTTCTTTTTCTCTAAGGCCCTGTACGGCACAATACATGAAGACAGCAGGGCAAAAGCATCGTCCCTGTGGTAGCCGCAGGCCAGTTCGCAGGCCATGCATCCCGTACACGTGAGTGCGTCAATTTTGATTCCCATATTAAACCTCCTTCACCATTCATTCATGGATGCCGGGGACGAAGCCCAGCGAATTATTGTAACTTTGCCTTATGGGGTATGCAAATAAATGTGTGAACAAACCGTTTGGGTTTCTTATACGGAAAGGATTATTGAATGTCAAATAATTTTCATGATAATGATTATAATATTTTCAAGCAAATAATGGACCTGATTTGAATACCTTTGACAATAAACTGTTATAATATCAGCCGATGTCAAAAGAAAAGGCACTAAAGATTATAATATTTTGCTTGACACCGGTCTTCCTCTTTTGTACCATTGTTGGCGAAATTATAAACATAGTAATATCAATTTGTTGGGTGTTACTTGCGCACGCTGACGAGGTCGATGTGCCACGTTGCGTGTCGATTTTGCTCTTTCATCAGCGACGAATAGCCAACGGCAAAAAGTTCATTTCAGGTTTCAAACAAAATATGTTTAAGACTGTCAACAAATCGGAAAAGGTATCAGACAACATCATTGCCCAGATCAGGGATTCCATCCTGTCCGGCGCAGTCAAGCCTGGGGATCGACTGGCCTCCGAGAAAGAGCTCATGGAGCAATTCGGGGTAAGCAAGGCCACCATGCGGGAAGCACTCCGGGTGCTGGAGGTGCTGGGGCTCATTGAAGTGCGCAAAGGCATAGCAGGCGGCGCATTTGTTGCAAAAGTGGGCATGCGGACCACGATTCACAGCCTCATCAATTTCATCCATTTCCAACCGGTTTCCATCAGGGAAATCACCATGCTTCGTTATTTGATCGAACCAACCGTGGCGCAGGTTGCCGCATCCGCAATGACGGATGAAGATGTTGTCAAACTCAAGAAAATCATCGGGGAAGGGATTGAGTCTAACGGATCCGAGCTTTCAAAAGAGATCGGATTTCATCGGTATCTGGCCAGGATGGTGGGAAACACACTTCTTACCTTGATTATCGATTTTATAGATAATCTTCTGGAAGACATAAAGGGCCGTCTTGATCTGGGGCCCGAATTTTACATCCAAGTCCGCGAGGCGCATCAGATTATATTAGAGTGTCTCATTCAAAAAGATTCGGTGGCCGCCGGGATTGCCATGAGCAACGATCTTTTGCACGTGGGAGAACAGTTGTGCAAGGTGGACGGCAGCATTCCTTTTGACCCGCGGGAATTGGCAAAGAATATATCCCTGAGTGATCTTCACCTGGGACTGAACTGGAAAGCGCGTGTTGTCGCCGAGACTGACCCCTGCCTGAAGGAAGAAGGGGCACTGATAAAAAGGATTGGATCCGGAAAATTGTGTCTTTTTGTGGGCAGAGACGGTTCCTATTAGGCGGTCTACACGTTCCGGAGTTAGCGTAAACCACTATTTTGAAGGAGAAAACAATGTCCGAAAAACCAAAAAAATTGAAATACTGTGTTGGTGGGAAATGGCTGGAGTCAAAAACCGAAAAATATATGGATTGTTACAACCCGTCCACCGGTGAGATTATTGCCAAAGCACCGTGCTGCACATCCGAAGAGGTGGAGTCCGCTATCGCAGCCGCGAAGGCAGCCTTTCCCGCATGGGCTGCCACGCCTGCGTCAAAACGCGTTCAGGTGCTTTACCGGATGAAGGCGCTTGTGGATAAACACCTGGAGGAGTTGACCCATCTCTTGTGCAAAGAGGAGGGAAAAAACTGGAACGAGTCCATGGGAGATGTGCTCAAGGTGAACGAGGTGGTGGAGTTTGCCTGTGGCATTCCGCACCTGATGAAAGGGGTTTCGGGCATGAATGTGAGCGTGGGGTATGACACGGTCATGTACAATGAACCGCTTGGCGTTTTCGCTGGGATAGCCCCCTGGAACTTTCCGGCCATGATCCCCCATGGCTGGATGACGCCTCTGTGTATTGCAACGGGAAATACTATCGTTTTGAAGGCAGCCAGTTTTGTTCCCCAGTCTTCCATGCGGTTGCTGGAACTCTGGCAGGAGGCGGGACTTCCCGACGGGGTGGTGAACCTGGTAACCACCAGTCGGAACGAAGCGGAGATCCTTCTGAGACATCCGGATATTAAAGGGGTGTCCTTTGTCGGTTCCACCAAAGTCGGCAAACATATCTACGCTACGGCGGCGGCCAACGGGAAGAGAGTCCAGGCATTAACCGAAGCCAAGAACCATGCCATGGTTTTACGGGACTGCAAGCTGGAGAGAACTGCAAGGGGAATTATCAACGCCTATTGCGGTTGCGCAGGCGCCCGATGCATGGCGTGTCCGGTGGTTGTAGTGGAAGGCTGTATCGCCGATGAACTCATTGCGCTTCTCAAAAGATTCGTGGGTGAATTGAAGCTGGGGCCCGCCTACGAAAAGGAAACCGGGATGGGACCCATCATGAATGAAGGACATCTGAAGTTTGTAACGGACTGGATTCAGACGGGCGTGGATGAAGGGGCCGAACTGGTTGTGGATGGACGAAATCCCGTGGTTCCAGGATATGAGAATGGATTCTTCCTTGCGCCGACCATTTTTGATCGTGTAACGGAAGAGATGTCCGTGGGGCGGGAAGAGATTTTCGGGCCGGTACTCTGTATCAAGAGGGTGAAAGATTTTGAGGAGGGGCTGGCCATTATGAACGGTAGCCGATTTGCCAACGGGTCCGTAATTTATACCCAAAATGGCTATTATGCCCGTGATTTTGCCAGGAGAAGCGATGCGGGCATGGTGGGAATCAATGTGGGCATTCCCGTTCCTTTGGGGATCTTTGGATTTACCGGACACAAGGATTCTTTTTTCGGCGATCTTCACATTATGGGGATGGACGGCATCCGCTTTTATACCGAGCAGAAGAACGTGACCGCCACCTGGTTCCCCGAAGACACGGAAGTGTGAACCAAGGTGGATACGTGGGATGGAACGATCTCTTCCATGCCTACTGATTCCAAATAGTCCAGTCAAGAGTACAAATTGAAAACAATTACGGAGGGTAATCGATGGTTGCTAAAGGAGAAGATAAGATCTTAGAAGAACTGGTTTCTATCGTTGGAAAGGAGAATGCCACAGCGGCGAAACATATCCGTTATGCCTATTCCTACGACCTTTCCTTTGTGAAACCGAAATTGCCGGACTATGTGGTCATGGCCACCACAGTTGAACAGATTCAAGCGGTTTTGAAGCTGGCAAATAGAGAAAAAATCCCTGTTGTGCCCTTTACAGCCGGTACCAATATCGGGGGATTGTGCATACCGGAAAGGGGGGGCATCCTTTTAGACCTCAAGCGCATGAACAAGATTATCCGGATTGATGCGGAATCCCATTATGCCGTCATAGAACCCGGTGTATCCCATGCGCAATTTGCCACGGAGCTGTACAAGCACAACCTCAGGTGGAGTTGGCCCGTGGGACCTCCGTCGGCTTCCTCTTCCTCCTGTGCCATCAGTCACGGGATCGGGGGATTGAGTGGACGGTATGGATTGAACAGCGAAGAGATCACCAGTATGGAAGTTGTTCTTCCCACGGGTGAACTGGTCAGAGTGGGTTCGTGTGCCATACAGGAAGACGCCTGGCACAGTTGCCTTCCCCTTCCCCAGTTGGACGGGCTTTTCAAGGGGTGGTTGGGGACCAGCGGAGTGGTGACCAAGATCGGGCTGCGGGTACATCCCATTCCCCCTGTCCTCAAGGTATTTACCGTATCCACGAAAAACATCGAGGATATGGTATCCTATATGGTGAACCTGGGAAATTATGAAATCTGTGATGATCTGACAGCCGTTTCTTGGTGGTTGGCCCAGGTGCCCATTCCTTCACCTTACATTCCAAAACCGGATGACGCCCCCGAATGGTTCTGTTTCGGCACCTCTTTTTCGTGGACGGAAAAAGAAAAGGAGGCGCGGGAAGAGATATGGCAGATGGCACTTGCGGAGGAACAGAAAAAGGGCACTTCCATCAAGTATGCCGAATACCCGGAGGAGGCTTTGAAAGCAAGGACCCAGCTTCCCAGCCAGATTGTGGGGTCTACGAAAAACTATACCAAGATGGCCGGCGGAGGGATTTCCTGGCCGGGTACCTTTACGCCCGTTAACAAGTGGGCGCCTGTATACAATGAATGGAAGAAAATTCTTATTGGACATAATCTTTCCCCTTCCGTGCGTGTAACCAATTATCGAGGAGTTCATTACGGCATGCTCAGAGCCATGATTCCCTTCAATAAGAAAAGTCCGGAGGCAACGGAAAACGCGAGAAAAGCCATTGTCGAATGCCTGAAAGTGGATTTGGATGCCGGAGGGATTCCTTACAAACCCCCCGTCGATTTTGCCGCGGAGATAAATAAGCGGGCGCATCCCGGATACCTGTCGTTATTAAGACAGGTGAAGAAGTTGCTGGATCCCAATGATATCATGAATTCAGGCAAACTGGGCATATGACGCTTTAATTTTAGATTTTGATGGAGGTCAGTATGGAATGGGACATATCCACCCTTGAAGAATTGGAAGATAAGATATGGCGGTGTACGGCCTGTGGAAACTGCAAGACGGCCTACAAGTTCGGTCCGCCTCCGCAATTTGGAGAAATCTGTCCTGCCGGAGTGGAGTTCGGGTTTGACGGCATGATGGCGTCCAAGGGAAAGATCGCTTTTGCCAGAGGTATTCTGGATGGAGAGTTGGAGTGGACCGACGAATTTTTGGACGCTATCTATAAGTGCACGGTATGTGGGGGCTGTCAGAACCAGTGTGAACTGGATCACAAGCCTTTTATTCCCGAAATCATAGAGGCCATGCGTCGTAAAGCCGTGAAGGATGGAGCGGGGCCAATGCCGTCTCAGAGAAAGATCATCCAGTCCCTGAGCGGCTATAACAATCCCTATCAGGGTCCGAGAAGGGTGAGGACGGATTGGACGAGACCTTTCAAAAAAGCCAAAACTCCGATCAAGGATATCAATAAAGAACCCGCGGAAATTCTCTATTATGTGGGCTGTACGGGGGCTTTTAATCTGCCCGCGCGGGGGGTTCCCACGGCGACCGCATCCATCTTCCAGAAGCTGGGCCTCGATTTTGGCATTTTGGGAGAAAATGAAATCTGCTGTGGATCCACCGCCATGAGAATAGGCGATGCGGAGGAATTCAAAAGGGTCGCGGAAGCCAACCTGGAGATGTTCAAACGCCTGCATGATGAAAAAGGGGTCAATACGATTGTTACTTCCTGCGCCGGCTGTTACCGGGCCATTAAGAAGGATTATATCCTGTCATCCGATTATGATACGATGATGGCGGGCATCAAGGTCGTTCACACGACCGACCTTCTGCATGATCTTTTTAAGGCGGGTAAACTGGAATTCAAGGGCGAACTGCCCCTTAAGGTAACCTATCATGATCCGTGCCACACCGGGAGGCATCTGAATAAATTCGAGGTGGATGAGGATGGGACCAAACTCTGGAAAGGCGCTTATGTCGGGGTGAGCGAAGAAGAATGTCTCTATGACATCCCGCGCGAACTCCTTCAGGCCATCCCCGGCATCGAGTTTACGGAAATGGAAAGGATTCGTGACAACTCTTACTGCTGTGGTGGTGGGGGGGGCGTTATGACGGGATATGGCGACTGGGCGGCTAAAAATGCCTCCAAACGGATTCAAGAGGGGATGCAAACCGGGGCTGACAAGATGGTTTCCATCTGTCCGTTCTGTCATTACAACCTCAACGAAGGGGCCAGGCGGATAGGCAGCGATATGAAGCTGGTGGATCTTGTGGAACTGATCGATCAGGTCATGTAACAACGCGCAAGGGGCAAAGCGCTTGGCGCTTTTTGATATGCGCCGTGCCCTATGCGCTATGCGATAAACACTGAACGGACGAGGAGGTGATAGACAAAAGGGTTTGGTTGAAAGCATGTTGTTCATAATGTTGACTTTTGGGTAAGAGGAGGATGAAAGATGAAGAAGGTGTTTAAAATTAGTCTTTTGGGAGTCATTGCTGGAATTCTTTTGTGTTCGCCAATGAACGCTGCCGCCCAGGATCCGGTGAAAATCGGAGTACTTGTTCCCCTCTCGGGTATCGTCGCCCAGGGTGGTGAAGAAATGAAAATGGGAATCCAGATGGCCGCTGAAGAAAAGAAGACGGTCCTTGGACGTCCCATTGAACTTGTTGTTGAAGATACACAGTTGAAACCGCCTGCAGCGGTGAGCAAAGCGGAAAAACTTGTTTATAAAGATGGGTGCAAGGCTTTGATCGGTGTATTTTCGAGCGGCGTAGGGCTCGCCCTTGCCAAGAATATCGACAAATTAAATGTCCCATTTGTAACTACCCATGTTATGACAACCCAATTGTACGGCCTGAATCCCCTGGTATTCAGGAGCGGACAGCTCGCTAATGACCAGACCGCGGTGGGGAATGTGAAAGGCATCCTGGCAACTCCGGATCTGAAAAACAGGCGCTATTATGTCCTGGTGCATGATTATGCATGGGGGCATGACGCCGCGAAACGTTTCATCGCACTGGCCAAGGAAAACGGAATCAAGGTGGTGAACGAAGATTTCGACAAGGCCCCCACCGCCACCAAGGACTGGTCTTCCTATATCAGCAAAATCAAGGCCTCCGGCGCAGACGGTGTGTATATCGCCCTGATTACCAATGTTATCCCGATGTTCGCCAAACAGGCCTACGATTTCGGCATTCAGAAATATGCAAGGATCGTTTCAGGCGCGGCGCCCGGTCCGGTTGAACTGGAAGCGGGCGGAAAGGCCTGCATCGGCATCTTCGGAGTTTCGGATTGGTGCTGGGACGTAAACACGCCCAAGTCGGATGAATGGGAAGCCAATTTCTGGAAAAGATTTAACACCATTCCTTCCGATGCCGCCTGCCACAGCTATGTGGGCGCCATGAATCTTTTTAATGCCATTGAAAAGGCGGGAAGCACAGACCCTCAGAAAATCGCGGATGCCCTGAGAGGCATCAGCTTTGATGGACCTTACGGGGTCGTGCGCATTTCAGCCAAAGACAACTGCATGAGAAATGATGCCGTTCTTACGGAAACAACCGTTGCTCCGGGAAATCCCTACGGAGCAAAAATCTTCATGAAAGTTATCCATACTTTTACCGCAAAAGAATTGGGGCCTCCTGAATAGGAACCATTGTCCCCCTGTTATCAGCGGCCCCATGTTTTGCGGAGGGGTATTGCGAAGGGGTCGCTGATAAGCCACCTGACCTTTGATTCTTCCGAACGCAAACATAATTTTGAGGGAAACATATGAGCGGGGCAGTAGGGACTTCCGTAGACATCATACTCAACAGCCTTGTTCTGGGCGGTGTGTTTCTGATCGTTGCCATCGGCCTGAACATCATCTATGGGCTAAGCCGCGTGATGAACCTGGCCCACGGTTCTCTCTATGCGCTTGGCGCCTATGCCGGGTACACCCTCGTATCTTCGGGACTCAACTTTTTTGTCGCCTTGCTGGTGGCGCCGGTGATCATTGCCGTTGTAGGAATTATAGTTGAAAGAGTCATTATCGCTCCCGTACGAAAAAGATCGATCGTATACACCCTGATTCTCACCTATGGGCTCATGTTTTTTCTCGATGGCATCATTAAATATTTCTGGGGAAATGAGCCCCGTTTTATTGAACTTCCCGCCTTTTTGCGACAAACCGTTCCCATTGCCGGGACCCACTACCCCGTTTTCAGACTGGCTACCCTTTTCATTACCGCCCTTACCATGATTGGATTGATGCTGTTCCTTAGCAAAACAAAGGTCGGGATCATTCTGCGGGCGGCGAGCAGCATCCCTGAAATGGTTTCGTGTCTCGGCATCAACATGACCTATGTTCACGTGGGCGCTTTTGCACTGGGATGCTTTTTGGCCGGTATCGCAGGCGTCATCGCCGGTCCTCTATATACGATCGACCCCATTATGGGACATGAGATGCTTCTGAGTTCTTTTGTGGTGATCGTCATCGGAGGTCTGGGCAGTCTCAGGGGAGCTGTCCTGGCGGCCCTGCTCATCGGCGTCGTGCAGACCCTGACGGAGTTTTTTATAACGGATCTGGCCATGGTTATCGTTTACATGATGATGGCGGTCATTTTAGCGTTTATGCCTCGAGGACTCCTTGGAGAAGGAAGGTTTGAATAATATGGATGATCGCATGCTTGCCCTTGATGCGGGGGCAAAAGGCAAACGTTTTGCGGGTATTGCCGCGTTTCTTGTGGTGGTTGCGTGT
>JBBSAR010000116.1:0-10232 GCA_038252125.1 Desulfatiglandales bacterium | reverse complement strand
GGTGGCGGTGTGGGTTTATGGTATTGGCGAACGTATCAGCATGAAGAGAGAGATCAAGGCGTTGAACAGAGAAGTCAGGGAAAAGGAAAAGGAATTGAACTCCCTGAGGAACTTACCGGTAACGGCACAGGATCTGGAACCGGAAAAGCCTGCTGAATCGCAGGAGTAGCCCTTTCAGAGGAATTTTCACCCGTGCAATCCACATGGCAATGGTTTATTGATTCCCCCGCCCTTCAAATATCGCTGGCGATTTTGCTTGCTGTCCTTATAGGTGGCGCCATAGTGGGATATTTTCGAAGTTTCAGGGAAAGAACCGGGGTTACGGCTCAAACCGGGGACAAGTCTTTTTTTAAAGGGATACAGTTTCTGCTCTCCGATGATCGGGATCAGGCCATAGAAGAATTCACCAAGTCGGTTCAAGTGAATTCCAATACCATTGAAACCTATGTGACGCTTGGAAACCTTTACAGGTCAAAGGGAGATATTGATCGTGCCATTCGCATCCGGCAGAACATTATTCTGAGACCGAACCTGGATGAACGGATAAAAATAAGGGCGCTTCTCGATCTCGGGAAGGATTACAGAAAAGGGGGATTTCTGAACAGGGCGCTCAAGACTTTTATCCAGGTAACGCAGAAACGTCCCAATGATGTGGAGACCTTTATAGAAGTGGAACGAATCTATGAAGAGCTGAAGGACTGGGATAATGCCTACCTCACAAGACAAAAGATCTCAAGGATAAGCAGGAAAGATTATAGTCATATTCTTGCTCATTATCTGGTGGAAAAGGGGAAAAGCTGCCAGATGGAAAGGGATTTAAACCGGGCAAAGGTTTTTTTTGGAAAGGCGATAAGCACGTACAAAGGTTGCGTTGATGCCTATCTGCACCTTGGGGATCTTTTCTTTGCCAAGGAAGAGTACGAAAAAGCCATATCCACATGGAAAAAAGTGGTGGCGATCGCTCCTCAGTTCACTTTTTTGGCCTATCGAAGATTGGAGGGGGCCTACTCCAAAATGAAAAACCTGAAGCCGGTGGAAGATTTCCTGAAAGAATGCGCCAAATCCAACCAGGATGCTTTTACCCATATGGCGCTGGCGAGATATCTCTATAACGAAAATGATGTGGAGGGGGCCTTGAAAGAGGCTGAAAATGCGCTTGAACTGGATCCCACTTTCTGGGAAGCCAGGAGATTTAAAGGACAGATCCTGATCAGTCATGGGAAGCAAAAGGAGATTGCGGCCGATTACGCGGAAATTCTCTCCCTTCTGAATATGCCCTATCTCCGGTTCCAGTGTTCCCAGTGCGGTTTTGAGCCGGATGACCTTCAGTGGAGGTGCCCCCAGTGCAATATGTGGGACACGATCGGGCTGGTTGATTCCTCGGCAGCGGTGGTTGAAAGCAAGGGATGAAGGAAAATCGCAACGGAATGACCCCTATGTTAAGACAGTATATGAGCATCAAGGACGCGTTTCCGGATGCCGTTTTATTCTTTCGCATGGGGGATTTTTATGAGATGTTTTTTGATGATGCGGTCCGGGCGTCCAAAATTCTGGGGATTGCCCTCACGGCGAGGGGAACGTACAAAGGGGAGAAAATACCCATGTGCGGCATTCCCTACCATGCTTACAAGGCCTATATCGGCAAACTGGTTAACAGCGGCGTGAAGGTCGCCATCTGTGAACAGACGGAAGACCCCGCAGCAAGCAAAGGCATCGTCAAAAGAGAAGTGGTAAGGGTGGTCACTCCGGGCGTAGTGGTGGATGAGCAGGAGGTGGATCACAAGGACAATGTTTTCATGGCCGCCATATCGGAAAGCGACGAAACGTACGGGCTTGCCCATCTGGACCTTTCCACTGGCGAATTTCGGGTAACGGAGATCCGTTCTTTTGAACAGCTTCTCGATGAGCTGGCGAGGATAGGGCCTGCTGAACTCCTGGTTCCCGAAAACAGCGGCCTTGCCGGAATGGAGGCGCTTTCCGCATATCGACTGGAACGGCTCAACGGGGATTATTTTGATCCGCGCGGGTCGGAAAGGCTTTTAAAGGAGCAATTAGAGGTCGGCTCCCTGGCGGGATTCGGCCTTGAGGACATGGTGCAGGGAATTTACGCGGCCGGCGCCTTGGTCCACTATCTGAGGGATACGCAAAAAGGCCTGCCCGCGCATATCAGAGAGATCGTTTCCTACCACTTGACCGATTTTATGGTGCTGGATGAATCCACCTGTACGCACCTGGAATTACTCAAATCCATGAGTCGTCAGACCGTGAAGGGGACCCTCTTTGATATCCTTCATAAGACCGTCACACCCATGGGCAGCCGTCTTCTGAAAAACTGGATTTCCTACCCTCTCGTGAAGGTTGATGCCATCAGGGAACGATTGGCGGCGGTTGCCTGTTTCAAGGAAAATCCCCTCATGAGGTCTGAAATGCGGGACAACCTCAGAGGCATCCATGACCTGGGGCGGCTAAACGGTCGGATCAGCTTGAAGCGGGCGAACGCACGAGATCTTCTGGCCCTTAAGGCCTCCCTTGCGATTTTGCCTTCCATTAGGAAATCTCTGGAACAATCCACGAGCACGCTTCTGTCGAATATGGCTTCCGGGATCGATCTCCTTGAAGATGTTGTGGCCCTTATTGAAGCGTCCATCCATGATGAACCTCCTTTGTCCATGAAAGAGGGAAGATTCATAAAAAGAGGATACAACAAGGACCTCGACGATCTGGTCTCTTTGAGCCGGGATGGAAAAAGCTGGATTGCCAAATTTGCCCTATCCGAACGGGAGAGAACAGGGATTTCCAATCTGAAGGTGGGATTTAACCGGGTTTTCGGTTATTATATAGAGATATCCAAATCGAATCTGTCTCTTGCGCCTCCCGATTATGTGCGGAAGCAGACTCTCGTGAATGGAGAGCGGTTTATTACGGAGGCGCTCAAGATCAGAGAAAGCCAGGTCCTGGGGGCCGAAGAGAGGAGGGTGGAGCTGGAGGCCCATCTGTTTGAAGAAATCAGGGAGCGAATCGCGCGGGAGAATCAGAGAATAAAGGAGACCTCCGAGCTTGTTTCCACGATCGATCTGCTTGCGGGGCTCGCGGAGGCGGCCGAAAACCATCATTATACCTGTCCTGAAATAAACGAAAGCCTGGAGCTGAACATTGTAGACGGAAGGCATCCCGTCGTAGAACTCAGTGTGAAAGACGAGGATTTCGTGCCCAATGATATTATTCTGAACGCGGAAGACCAGCAGATTGTCATTATTACGGGACCGAATATGGCCGGGAAATCGACCATCCTCAGACAGACCGCCCTTACGGTTCTCATGGCCCAGATGGGGAGCTTCGTGCCGGCTTCAAAAGCTGTTATAGGGATTGTGGACCGCATTTTCACGAGGGTGGGGGCTTCTGACGATTTGGCAAGGGGACGAAGTACCTTTATGGTGGAGATGAATGAAACGGCCAATATATTACGGCATGCCGGACCGAAAAGTCTGGTGGTGCTGGATGAAATCGGGAGGGGTACAAGTACCTATGACGGTTTGAGTATTGCCTGGGCAGTGGCGGAATCGCTCCACGAACTCAAAGGAGCGGGCGTGCGAACGCTTTTTGCCACGCACTACCATGAACTGACGGAACTGGCTGCCACCATGGCGCGGGTGAAAAACTTTAATGTAGCCGTCAGGGAGTGGAATGATAAAATCGTTTTTCTCCGGAAAATGGTCCCGGGGAGTGCCAGTCGAAGTTATGGCATTCAGGTGGCGCGCATAGCGGGGATCCCGGAAGGGGTGATTGAGAGGGCAAAGGAGATTCTGAACAATCTTGAAGGCGCTGAAAGAGATGAGATCGGCAGACCTCGTCTGGCAACCGAAAGAAGGAGACATCCTAAAAGCGAAATGGTACAACTTAATCTTTTCGGATCGCTTGAACCGCACCTGAGGGAATGGATTCGCGGAATCAACGTGAATTCCATGACTCCGATTGACGCCTTGGTGGAGCTGGGCAAGCTCAAGGAGTATGTAGAGTCGCAAAGGTGAGAGGCCGCTCATTGAAGATTGACTGTGGAAAATTGAAGGTTCAGTGAATCATCTGGAAATTTATGGGGATTAAAGCTTATCATATGGTGTTGTTCATCCTTGCGGCGCTTTTTTTTGCGGGCGTGCATGACGAGGCGTGTGCGACCAAAAAGGGGGCTGAAGCCCTTTTTGAAAAGGCTGAGCTCTCCAAAAAAGATCTGTTGAATTCCTCCAAAAAGAAAAAATATCGTCGCAACTGGATCACCTGCATCAAGGATTATCAAAAAGTCTACAAATCCTACCCCAAGAGTGAGGAAGCTCCCAAAGCATTATTCAACGAGGCCGGACTCTATACCCTTCTTTACCGGTATTCCGGAAAATCGAGGGATCTTGACGACGCCATTGCAAGCTATCGGCAACTGGCCGATCAATACAAGAACGACCGCTTAGCGGATGATGCGCAATACAGGGTAGGGGAGATTTATTATACATCCCTTGATGATCCTACCCGGGCCTATGTGGAATTTCTGAAGGTGGACGTGAATTTTCCTAAAGGAGACATGCGCCCGCAGGCAAAGAAGATGATCGATATGCTCGCCGTGAAGTTGCGCAATGTGAACGACAAGGCACGGCAACAGGCAAAGGGCGGGACAAAAAGGGTGACGATCAAAGATATCCGTTACTGGTCGACCCCGAACTACACGAGGGTGGTGGTGGATGCCGAAGGCCCGGTAAAATATGACCACCACCTGCTCAAAGCCGATCCGGACAATAAGAAACCGCGCCGCTTATATATCGATCTGGAAAATGCGCATGTTGCCAAGAACATCGACAGCGAGGTGGCCATCAAGAATGATCTGCTTCAAAGTGCCAGGGCCGGCCAGTTCACCAGAAATACGGTTCGTGTGGTCCTTGACATAGAAAAAATAGGTGGATACGAAATCTTTCACCTTTTCGACCCTTTTCGAATCGTGGTGGATGTCCGCAGATTTTCGCAAGAGCAGACAAAGAAGAGCGATGAACTTGTTGCCGATTCGGGAGAAGAGCCGGTTGCGGATTCAAGTAAAAAATCTGTTGTGGATTCAGGGAAAGGACCCGTTGCCGATGCGGAGAAAGAGCCCGTTTCCGAGCCAAGGAAAGAATTCGTTGCCAAAAAGCGGGTCGTTCAAAGGGGTGTTAAAAAGGCGGCATCTCCGGATAAAACCATTTCCCTCGCCAGACAGCTCGGATTGAATGTGAAGCGCATTGTGATTGACCCGGGCCACGGCGGCAGGGACCCGGGTTGTTATGTCCGTGGGGGGGTCCAGGAAAAGACCATCACATTGAGCATTGCAAAACAGCTTGCCGAAGAGCTGAAAAAGAAATTAGGCTGTGAAGTGTTCCTTACGAGGGATCGGGACGTATTCCTGTCGCTTGAGAGCAGGACGGCCATTGCCAACGTGAAAAAGGCGGATCTGTTCATCTCCCTTCATGTAAACGCCCACAAAAGCAGAAATATTAAAGGGCTGGAAACCTA
The DNA here is from genome assembly GCA_038252125.1 of Desulfatiglandales bacterium. Taxonomy (GTDB): domain Bacteria; phylum Desulfobacterota; class DSM-4660; order Desulfatiglandales; family Desulfatiglandaceae; genus DUZB01. The sequence continues at coordinate 4,709 of JBBSAR010000116.1, read as the reverse complement.
TTTTCTGAATATGGCCACGGACCAGGGCGCCGTGATGGTGGCCGCGAGAGAAAATGCCACCTCCGAAAAGAATATAAGCGATCTGCAGACCATTTTGAACGACCTGATGTTGAATACAAAAATCTATGAGTCGAGCAGACTGGCCCACAAGGTCCAATCAGGCATGTACGGCGCCATCAAGACAGGATACGGAGGAACCAGAGACCTCGGCGTGAAGCAGGCGCCTTTCTATGTGCTGATCGGCGCCGAAATGCCGGCCATTCTCGTGGAGGTGGGATTCCTTTCAAATTCCACCGAAAAGAACAGGCTCCTGAGCCGTAGGTATCAGGAAGAAATCGCTCAGGGCATCTGTTCCGGCATAAACGCCTATATCAAGAGCATTGAAGTGGTTTATCACGCCGAGTAAATCCGCGTGTAATTTACGGCTCGTGCCGATGAACGATCTACGTATCCTATTCAAATTTTCTGGTAGCAAAATGATGCCCCAGTAAAGCCATTCCGTGACGAGGTCTTTTTTGCTGTCGCATCTGATTCCTATGGCAGCACCGGCCCTTCTATGCTGGTACGGACAAGAGGATGAAAAGCAAGGGGTTTTGTTGTACCAGCATAGAACGGCCTCTCAACGGTCGGTGAAGGTCTATCCAAGATGCAGCAGCAAAAAAGACCTCGTGACTCCATTCCTGCCGGGATTCTTGAATAAGATACCGATCTACTTTTGTTTTCTTCTCAGATAGGCGTCAATGAATGTGTCTATATCTCCGTCCATTACCCTTTCAACGTTGCCCGTTTCCATGTTCGTCCGGTGGTCCTTCACCAGCTGGTAGGGGTTGAACACGTAGGACCGTATCTGGCTTCCCCAGGAGATATCCTTGCTTGTGTCGTGCATGTCATGCTTTTTCTGCTCGAGTTTGTTCCTCTCGATATCGTAGAGCTTTGATTTCAGAACCTTCATGGCCATATCTTTGTTGCGGTGCTGCGATTTTTCGTTCTGGCACTGGGTGACGATGCCGCTCGGAAGATGGGTGATTCTTATGGCGGAACTGGTTTTGTTGACATGCTGACCTCCGGGGCCGCTGGCCCTGAAGGTGTCGATCCTGAGATCATTTTCATCTATGTCAATAACGATGTCCGTATCAATTTCAGGCAGTACGGATACGGAAGCAAAGGATGTATGTCTCCTTTTGGTGGCGTCAAAGGGAGAAATTCTGACCATTCTGTGAATCCCATGCTCAGATTTCAGGTTCCCGTAAGCATAAGCCCCCGATATGGTAAAGGTGACGTTTTTTATCCCCGCCTCGTCTCCGGGAAGATAGTCGATAACCTGGGATTTCAGCCCCCTGGTTTCCGCCCAACGGATGTACATTCTGAAAAGCATTTCAACCCAGTCCTGGGCTTCCGTGCCTCCGGCGCCGGCATTGATTGCAACAATGGCGTTTCGCTTATCATCCGGCTCGGAGAGCAGGGAATCCAATTGCAGCGTCTTTACTTTCTTTTGGGCCAGGCGAATTTCGTCGAATACCTCTTTCAGCGTGGTTTCATCATCTTCTTCTCTGGCCATATCCGCCATGATTTTGGCATCTTCCACCTGGTTATGCAGGGCCTGCCAGGTGTCGATCGTCTCCTTAAGAACGGACCGCTCCTGGGACAGCTGGGATATCCGGTCCTGGTCTTTCAGCCAGAAATCCTTGCTTGCCATCATTTTGTCGATTTTTTTCAGTTCCTCTTCCTGGACGTCTAAGTCAAAGATGACCTCGCAACTCTTCAAGCGTCACGGTAATGGCATCGATGGTGTCTATAATTTCTGTGTACATGATTTTCCTCCGGTATGTTGCGTATGTCCTTACTGCCAAATGGTTTCTCCGATGTCTGCAATGTAATGGTTGACGAAAATTTTTTCAAGTCCGTATTTGAATCCATTCCTCTTTTTAAAATAATCCGCATTCATTATGACAATCGCCTGTAAATTGAGCTGATGCTTGATTATCGGAAGAACATACACTACAATAGCTATAATTATCGATATCCAGGGAGAATAAGAACGAAAATGTTTAATGCGTTGTTTGTGGGAGCGGGAGGGTTTTTTGGCGCAATCGGCCGGTATCTGTTGGCCGGGGCAGTCTATCAACTGTTCCCCAACAGCTCGTTTCCCAGTGGTACGGCCGTAGTTAATATTCTGGGATGTTTTATCATTGGATTGTTAAACGGGCTTTTTGAGGTTCGCCAGGTTTTCGGCGCCGAAACCAGGCTCTTTCTGCTGATCGGTTTGTTGGGAGGGTTTACCACCTTTTCCACCTTTGGATTTGAGACATTGGCTCTGATGAAGGGCGGAGAATTTTTCTTGGCGGTCATGAATGTCCTGGTCCAGGTGATCTTGGGTTTGGTGGCTGTTTTTTTTGGGTACAGCCTGTTGAGGCCGATGTGAGATATTGGAAAGACAGGGCTAAACAACAAAGGGAGAACCGCGGAATATCAAATATCGAATCACGTCGTTAGCGTGATTCGATATTCGTTTCTTTTTGAAATCAAACATGGGGGCAGTCATGGTATTACCGGAAGAGGGGCATCTGCTTCGGATTTTTATAGGAGAAAGCGACAGGCACGAGGGGAAACCGTTGTATGAATGGATCGTGCGGGAGGCCCGGAAATTCGGCCTGGCAGGAGCGACGGCTATCCGGGGGATCGAAGGTTTCGGCGCCCACAGCCGCCTGCATACAGCCAAGCTGCTCAGACTCTCCTCCAGCCTTCCCATCGTGGTCGAAATCGTCGACACACGGGAGAAGATAGATCGTTTTCTTCCTCTGATCGATGAGGCGGTCAAAGAGGGGCTGGCTACCCTGGAAAAGATCAGCATTAAAATTTATCGCAGCAGAAAGGATGACTGAAAGCATGACCAACAGCAATGTATTGTCGCAACGGTACGCGAGCCCTGAAATCAATGGGATTTTTTCGGAGAAGGGAAGGATTCTGGCGGAGCGCGAGCTTTGGATCGCAGTGATGCGGGCCCAGAACAAACTGGGGCTTTCGATCCCGTCTGATGTGATCGAGGGCTATGAAGCGGCAAAAGGGGACATCGATCTGGATTTTATCAAACAGCGGGAACTGGGAACCAAACATGATGTCAAGGCCAAGATTGAGGGCTTTGTGAAGGCAGCCAACCAGGCGGAACATATCCACAAAGGCATGACCAGCCGGGATCTCACCGACAATGTGGAACAGATGCAGTTTAAGAAGGCCTCAGGGATTATTCTTGGTCGGTATGTGTCGGTCCTCCGACATTTGCTGGATCGTGCTATGGAATACCGGGATATCGTTTTAACGGCGCGAACCCATCATCAGGCCGCCCAACCCACACTGTTGGGAAGGCGTTTTTCCATGTGGGCCGAAGAGCTTCTGATTCATGTTTTAGCCTTCGAGACTTTTCTGAACACCTATCCCCTTCGAGGAATTAAAGGTCCGGTGGGTACCCAGTTTGATATGCTGACCCTTCTGGGGAGTTCAGAAAAAACGCGCCTGCTGGAGCAGATGGTGGCGGAAAGCCTTGGATTCGAAAAGGTCCTGGATTCTACGGGCCAGGTGTATCCCCGGTCTCTCGATTATGCCCTCGTCAGCCATTTGGCCTTTATGGGTTCGGCCTGTGAAGACTTTGCCAAAGGAATGCGTCTCATGTCGGGCTATGAACTGGTGACCGAAGGATTCAAGAAAGGACAGGTGGGCTCCAGCGCCATGCCGCACAAGATGAACACGCGGAGCAGCGAACGGATCTGCGGGTTTTCCCATTTGATCAAGATGTATGCGGACGGCGCGTCCCGATTGGCCGGGGATCAGTGGGAAGAAGGGGATGTGTCCTGCTCCGTGGTGCGAAGGATTGTGATGCCTGATGCCATGTATGCCTCGGATGGCCTGTGCGAGACCACCCTCACGGTTCTTGTTAACATGGGGGCCTATCCCGTGATCATTCAAAAAGAGGTGGAGCGATACCTGCCCTTTTTGGCCAGTACGGAGATCCTCATGACGGCGGTCAAGGCCGGGGTAGGAAGAGAAACGGCCCATGAAGCCATAAAACGCCATGCAGTGGCCGAGGCCATGTCCATGCGGGAAAAGGGGACATCGCCCCGGCTTTCCCGAAGACTGGCAGAGGATGAGGTGTTCAGGGAGGCCGGCGTGACCGAGGAGCAGATCAACAAAATTCTGGAAGATTCCGACCATTTTGCGGGAAACGCGCCGGCACAGATTCAGGGGGTGCTGTCCAGGGCCGAGCCTCTCTTCAAACGATATGCGGCAGCGGCACGTTACGAGCCTGGTGATATTTTGTAAAAGGAAATTCTTTACCATGAAGGCCATGAAGGACATGAAGAGAGATTCATGAGCTTAAAGCCTTCATGCTCTTCATGTCCTTCATGGTAGTGTGCTGTTCATGGGTTTACTGTCGTGTGTTCCACGATATCCATAGGGAGGAAAAGAAATGGAAGAAACAGAATGTATCTTCTGCCGGATCGTCCGCGGGGAATCGCCGGCGAAACTGGTTTACGAAGAAAAGAACCTGGTGGCCTTCAACGATATCAAGCCCCATGCGCCGGTGCATATCCTTCTTGTGCCGAAAAAGCATATCCGAAGCATCAACGACCTGGAAGAAGAGGATCGTTCCGTACTCGCCGACCTGGTTTTTGCCGCCAAAAGACTCGCGGTGGAACAGGGGATTGCCAAGACCG
>JBBSAR010000115.1:0-10320 GCA_038252125.1 Desulfatiglandales bacterium | reverse complement strand
TGGCCGCCTTTCCCATCGGCGTGGATGTGGATAAGATCCTCTCGGAAGTTTCGGATGGAAAACGGCTGGAATATACATTTGAAGGGAAAGACCTGTATGAGAGGATTTTGGCGGACAAAGAAAAGGGCAGAATCGTTTTCGGCGGTTTGGAAAGGTGCGACTACACCAAGGGGCTGCTGGAGAGACTGAATATTTTTACCCGGGTTTTCAATAAATTAAAGAACGAAAAAAAAGATGCCCGATTCTACCAGGTGACCGCTTCAAGCAGATCGGACAGTCCGGACTACCAAAAGCTTCAAGCTGCCCTGGATGGGGGGGTCGTCAAGATAAACAAAAAGTTTCAAGAGGCGCCTATCATCCACATCGACGAAGGAATATCCTCTCCTCAGAATTACAGGTTCATGAAAGAGGTGGACGTGATGATGGTGACCCCGCTGGAGGATGGAATGAATCTGGTTGCCTTTGAATATATTCTATCACAAAAATTCAGACCCCCCGCGGAACGAGGGATGCTGATATTAAGCAAGAGCGGTGCTTCAAGAGTCTTGGAACAAAACGGCTTTGGCGAGCAAGACGGGCTTATCTATATTGATGTGATGAAGTCAAAGGATGCAGCGGAAAAAATCATACGGGCGTTAGGCAATAATCGTCATCTTTCAGAAAAAATTATCGACTATGTCGCGGAAGAACACAGGGTGGAAGATTGGGCGGAAAAAAATATTGACGCTATTCAGAACTGCGGAAAGGCAGCATGACAGCGATGAATGAGAAACCTTATCCACCCATAAGCGATTACGCTTATGTCGCCGATTGCCATTCTTCCGCCCTTGTATCCAGATCGGGTTCCATCGATTGGTGCTGCATGCCCAGGATCGATTCCGGAAGTTGCTTCGGACGCATCCTGGACTGGGAGAGAGGGGGATACTGCCGGATATCTCCGGCAGATCCTCACAAGGTTTCTCGGTCGTATATAGAGAACACGCTGATTCTTGAAACCACCTTTCAGCGCGAGGACGGAGAAGCACGTCTCCTGGATTTCTTTACCATGCGCAAAGGCGGGGAACACCATCCCCATCAGCAGATCCTGAGAATCCTGGAGGGGATCAGGGGAGAGATCCGTTTTGAGATAGATATCGTGCCCCGCTTCGATTACGGGTTTATCAAGCCATGGATCAAGAGGAAAGACGATCACTCTTTTATCTTGATCGGCGGCCGTGACGGTTTGCTCCTTACCTTTGATTTTCCATTGGACATGCGGGACCGTCACAGGCTCACGGGGTCCTGTTCCGTAAAGCCGGGGGAACGGCGACATCTGTCCATGCTTTATCGGAAGCCGGAAGACCTTGACGAAGGGCTTATCTCTCCGCCCTCTGTTGAAGAAATGGACCACCGGCTGGATGAGACCCTCAACTGGTGGCAATCCTGGGTCGGAAAGGGGAAAATCGAAATCCCTTATGCATCGTACGCCCGGCGTTCGGCCATTGTTCTCAAGGGACTCACCAACGCGCCGACCGGCGCCATCGCGGCTGCCGCGACAACTTCCCTACCAGAGATTGCGGGAGGAAAACGGAATTGGGATTACCGTTTCACCTGGATTCGGGATTCGACTTTCACGGTTCAATCCTTTGGAAAACTGGGCTACGTCCGCGAGGCCGACGGTTTCAGACGGTTTGTGGAGCGAACGGCCGCGGGGAGTGCGGAGGAAATTCAGATTCTGTTCGGGGTAGGCGGGGAGAGACGTCTGAAGGAAATCGAGATCGATGAGCTGGAAGGGTATGGCGGCGCGCGGCCGGTACGAGTTGGGAATGCGGCGGAAAGTCAGATACAGCTCGATGTATATGGAGAACTCCTTGAGCTTGCCAGAAGGTGGCAGGAATGGGGAAATGAGCCGGACGATGATTATTGGGAATTCCTGCTGGAACTGGTCAATCAGGCGGCAAATCGATGGATGGATCCGGACCAGGGTATATGGGAGATGCGGGGCAAGCCGCGCCATTTCGTCCATTCCAAGGCCATGTGCTGGGTTGCCTTGAACAGCGGAATCCAACTGGCTGAAACGCTCGGTCGAAACGGTCCAGTGGACCAATGGAAGACAGCGCGAAAAGAGGTTATGGAGGCTATCGAAGAAAGTGGCTATGACCGGGATCGAGGAGTCTTCATGCAGGCCTTCGACAGTCCGGAAATGGATGCCTCTCTCCTGCTGCTTCCCATGGTGGGATTTGTTGATTACCGGGATGACCGCATGATCCGGACCACCGATGCCGTGCAAAAGGATTTGGGGGAGGCCGGCCTGCTGCGGAGGTATGCCGCCACGAACGACGGGATGGACGGGAAAGAAGGGGTTTTTCTGGCGGCCTCTTTCTGGCTTGCGGAGTGTCTGGCAAGGCAGGGTCGTTCCGATGAGGCCCATGTGGTGTTTAAACGGGCCTTGTCCACGGGAAATGATCTGGGCCTCTTTTCGGAGGAATATGATCCGGAAAAAAGGGAAATGTTGGGCAATTTTCCACAAGCTCTGACCCATCTTTCTCTCATTTCCGCCGCGGTGGCTTTCAAGGATATGGATTAGGAAAGCAAGTACCAGAGCATCTGACGACAATGTGGAAAACAGTAAATGATAAATTTTGGGCGTGGCCCACGAGTTTAACTCGCGGAAGATACTGTTCTGACGCCTGTAACCTGTAACCAAGCAACAATGATGACCAGCATCTTTTCACTTTTAAACAAGGGAGGATTTTAAATGGGACGTAGGACACTACTCAAGGCAGGACTTTTTGGTGGAGCGGCCATGGTTTTCGGTAACGGGTTGGCGGCGGCAAAGGAATATTTCCCCGGTCCGGTGAAGGAGGAGCTGTTTCAAAACATCAACCGGGTAAAAGATCCGGCGAACATGACGGGGCTTGAAAAAAAGCACCTGCCGGTCATTAAGGCTCCCGAAAAGGTGAAGGCGGGAGAACCTTTTGATGTGAACGTGGTCATCGGGGAGATTCTCCATCCCATGGGGCCGAAACACTGGATTGAATACCTTCAATTGAATATCGGCAATGAGCCGGCGGGAAGAATCGACTTTCGTTCCTATGGCTATCTGAAGCCCAAAGCCGGGATTAACGTGGTGCTGGGGGAGGACCTGAAAGGAAAGACGGTCTCTCTGGTGATGCAGATCAAGTGCAATCTCCACGGTATCTGGGAAAGTTATCACAACGTGGAAATTGTGTAGCCGGATGAAAACTGGATTACCGAGCTTCGGATGACCCTGATGGAGAATGAATTGATGCCAAAAGCACACCAGAAATATATGACACTGGATCGTTTTCTAGTTCAACGCCAGGAAAAATTTCCCGAGGCCCGGGGAGAACTGACCCGGGTAATCGATCAAGTGGGCGTTGTGGGAAAAATCATTTCCCATTACATGCGGCGTGCCGCCATGGAAGGACTGAGGGGCCTCACGGGCGAACTCAATGTGCAGGGGGAAGAAGTCAAAAAACTTGACGAACTGGGGAATGCCATTTTCGTGGAGTCTTTCGAGTATGTGAACATTGTCGGCGCCCTTGTATCTGAGGAAATGGATGAACCGAAGATCATGACGCCCAAGAAGAAAGGGGAAAAATACGTGGTCCTGGTAGACCCCATTGACGGCTCTTCCAACCTGGATGTGGATTGCGTCATCGGGTCGATCTTCTCCATACGGCATCTCAAGGGGACGATAGAGGAGTCTATCCTGCGGAAAGGCAGCGAGCAGGTGGCCGCGGGGTATATCATGTACGGGACCTCTACCATCCTTGTTTACAGCGCCGGAGACGGGGTTCACACCTTTGTGCTGGATGAAGAGATCGGGGAATTTGTCCTGGACCACGACAACCTTCGAATGCCGAAGCAGGGGAAGCTCATCAGTTCCAATTTCGGGAACTATAACCGATGGGCGCCTCCCGCAAGAGAATTTATAGACGCGCTGGCCGGAGGTCCGGAAAACCGGTACAGCTTGCGCTATTCCGGCGCCCTGGTGGCCGATTTGCATCAGATTCTGCATCGGGGCGGGATCTATTTTTATCCCGCGGACGACAAACGGACCAATGGCAAATTGAGATTGCTCTATGAATGCGCGCCTCTGGCCATGATTGCCGAACAGGCGGGCGGCTCTGCCACGACCGGAAAAATGCGGGTAATGGATGTCCATCCCGACAGCATTCATGAGCGCATTCCGTTTGCGATCGGCAGCGAATTCGAAATCCGGAAATATGAGGAGTTTCATAGGGGATAACAGGTATCGTAGAGAAAGAAAGGAGCAAACGATGAAACTTAGCAGCACTGTTTTCAGCCATGAAGGGAAAATCCCGTCCAAGCATACCTGCGACGGAAAGAATATCAGCCCTCACCTGATCATCTCTAATGTACCGAAGGGGGCTAAAAGCCTGGCTTTGATTATGGATGATCCGGATGTACCGAAGAATCTGCGAAAAGATGGTTTGTGGGTGCATTGGGTCGTCTTCAATGTCCCTCCGTCAACCAAAGAGATCCCCGAGGGTCGTGAGCCCGAAGGAGTCCACGGCGAGGGAACCGCGGGAAATACGGGTTATTACGGGCCATGTCCGCCGGACAGGGAGCATCGCTACTATTTTAAGCTTTACGCCCTGGACCGGGAACTTGACCTGCCGGAAAAGACCGATAAGTTCACCCTGGAAAAGGAGATGGCGGGAAAAATTCTGGAACAGACGGTCCTCATGGGGAAGTACGAACGGATTTAGTTACATCACGCGTGAATGAATGGCGGCATTCCACGTCATTCCCGCGAAAGCGGGAATCCGGGTTGTCAGCCGCGGACTCCTGGATTCCGGCTAAAGGCATGCCGGAATGACGAAAGTGTAAACCGCCAAATGAAGGAAGTCGCCTGGTTTATCTGTTGTCCTGTTCTCTTCATGCTTCATGGTAGATCAAACGGCGCTTGCATGCCAATCATTCACGGGTATTGGGTTTAATCTGAACGCTGCCGGATGGACGGACTCGGGAAAAAGAGGAAATTCAGAAGGGTTTTGTTTGGACTGATTCCCGGTATTTTCCCCGGTCGGTTATTTCGTCTGTCAGCCCTTTGGCGGTGGTAAGATAGAGCAACCTGGCGGAATGGCTGATCATGGCCGTATTGTTGTACCAGCATCTGCATGCGCCATCCTCAAAAATTTGTCTTCTGGCGTCGTTAAATGCGGCCGAATTCCAAATCGTCCTGAAATCGGCTTCCTTTATGGAGCCTACGCAGACGTGTTGTTCGAGACAAGGGTATACCTTTCCCCAGGGATCAATCCGGACCATCAGCACCCCCGCATAGCAGGGATTCTGTGGAAGAGCACCGTTTTCCCTGAAACTTTTTAGGAGCGGTTCCACATACACTTCACGGGCCAGGGGATGCCCTTTCAACTGGTGCGACAGCCTTGTCATGTCGAGCTGGAATATCTCACGATCTTTCCCCGTATAAAAGGCATCCCCGCAATGATGCACCGGCTGAATTAAAACGTGATCCACCACGGGCGCCCATTTGTCATAGTATCCGCGCACCTCTTCCACGTTCACATTGGAGACCGTCATCCTGACACGCACCATGGGACGTGCCTGGAGGGGATGGGCCACCAATCGGCCAATACCCCGTTCGATTTTCGCGTAATCTCCCCGGGTCCCCCTTATGCTTTCGTGAGAAGCAGCGGTGGCCCCATCCACGCTCACCGTAACGCAGGACGCCCCTGACCGGCGCAAGGGGTCAATATGTTTTTCAAGCAATGTGCCGTTGGTGCAGAGATTCACCGACATTCCCCGAGCGGCAAAACCTTCGATAATGGCAAAAATATCGTCCCGCAGGAGGGGTTCTCCCCCGGCAAGGCTGACCTGATACACTCCCAGATCCTGAAACACTTCGGCCAGTTCCCGGTAATCGGCCGGAGACAGCCCTTCGCTTCGGGAATCCTGCCAGCGTTGACACATCTTGCAACGACAATTGCATCGATAAGTGACATCCAGTTCGGCCATATAGGGACCTGCAACCGGAGCCGCGCCAAGGTTTGTCGCCAGGACGTTCTTCCTTGCTGCCCACACGGAACCGACAAATCGGCTCGTTTTGAGGATACGTTTATATCGCCGGAGTTCATTGAATTGCATGCTTGTTTCCTTTTGGTTTGAAATCTCAAAAATGACTTGTATCCAGTATCATACACTACGAAGGAATGGCAATAGAATACCGTGAATCATGCATTTCAGACCTTGGTTTGAAGTAGCCGCGGAGACAAGCCGGATGCGTCCGATTCGAATACTACCTCTATTTTCAGGAAATGGGGTCTTCAACCTATTGTCTAAGGGTCACGATATAAATAATAATCCAGGAATATTAGTAAAACTTTAAACCTCGAAGGGAGGAAATAGCCATGAAACGTTTTTTGTTCATCATTTTTTCAGCAATGTTTCTGGGAAACGGATTTCTGGGGATCACGAATGCTCATGGGGGAGAGTACGATCAGGGAAAATCCCTCTACAATTCGAAATGTATGATTTGCCATGGGGCAAACGGCAAAGGGGACGGGCCGGCGGCAGCGGCCATGAGCCCTCAACCCAAGGATTTTGCCCGCCCCGAATTCTGGCAGGGGGATGTGGACAAGAAGATTACTGACACCGTCCGCAATGGACTTCCACCCATGCCGGCTTTTTCTCTGGGCGACGATGAAATCAAGGCCATCATAGCCTATATGTCCCACACCTTCAAATAGTCGGGACGTCCTGAAATTTGGCGGGATTTCGCGCGGGATTTTCGCGTGTGGCGAATCCTTTCGCATAGAAACGGACATGGATAAGGAAAGGAGGGGAGCAAATGTTTCATCAACAGATTCGAAAAGGTCTTTTTGGTTTCTATCTCGCCTGTTTCATTCTTCTCGCATTTCCCCTATCGGCACGGGCGGTGCCGAGTTTCGCCCGTCAGACCGGCATGTCGTGCACCGCCTGTCACACGGTTTTTCCTGAGTTAACCTCCTTTGGCAGAACCTTTAAACTGGGAGGATATACCTTCAGCACACGGGGCGAATCTCAGCCCTATGTGCCTCCTGTTGCGGCCATGTTTCAGGCCTCCATTACTGCCCTGGATAAGAATAACGGTGTTTTGAATAACGGCGTGGCGCCCTTTGACAACAAGGACGACAGGGCTATTGACGAATACAATCTCCCGCAACAGGCCTCCGTTTTCTACGGGGGGAAAATTTACGACGGTTTGGGCGCCTTTGCCCAGGTCACCTACGACGGGACGGCAAACGATATTGCGCTGGACAATACGGATATCCGTTACGCGAGGACCGATTTGGTGGGCGGGAAACATCTGGTTTGGGGAGTGGCAATCGATAACGATCCCACCGCTGGGGACGTTTGGAATACCACCTTTGCGTGGAGCTTCCCCTATGCCTCTTCGTCCGTTGCCCCAACTCCCGCGGCAAGCGCATTGATTGATGGAGGACTGGCCCAGCAAGTGGGGGGTATTGGCGCCTATGCCTTATGGGGGGATTTTGTTTACGCAGCCTTCAGGGTTTACCACACCACCGATGAAGGCATTGCCAGCCCTCTGGGGGCGGGCACCGATCCCGATACCATAACGGACGGCGCCGTTCCCTATTGGCGTGTGGCGCTCCAGCACCAGTGGAATAAACATTACGTGGAACTTGGCACTTATGGAATGCAGGCTGACGTTTATCCCGGGGGCGGCAACAGTGGACCTACGAACCGTTTCACCGATTATGCCTTTGATGCCCAATATCAGTATACTTCCAATCCGCACCTGTTTTCCCTGGAAACCACCTGGATTCATGAAAACCAGGATTGGGACACGGGCTACGCGGCGGGGATGACATCAAATCCCTCGGATGCCCTGAATACCTACAAAGCCAACGCCAATTATTACTATCGCAGTCACTACGGAACATTCGGCGGGACCCTGGGGTATTTTTCCACCAGCGGCGGCTCCGATCAGCTGCTCTACGCCCCCGATCCTGTGGATGGGAGCCGTACCGGGAGTCCCGATAGCAATGGATTTATTTTCGAAGCCGATTATGTGCTTATGGAAAAATACAAGTTTTCTCTCCAGTATACCGCCTATACAAAATTCAACGGCGCAAGCTCCAACTATGATGGATTCGGCCGGGACGCATCGGACAACAACACCTTTTATGCCGTCGCGTGGCTCATGTTTTAAAAATGCGTGCTACGCCGTTGCCTTTCCCTGATTCTTTGTTGAACCGCACGGCAGGCAGGCCTTGAGAGGAAAGTAAACCATGATCAATTCATTTTATGAAATGCTCAACAGTTTGGGCTATCATCATCCTTTTCATCCCACGGAAGTGCATATGCCCATCGGACTGGTTGTGGGCGCCCTCATCTTTGCGGTAGTTGCCTTGGTTTTTCGCCGTGAGAAGCTCGTGATGACGCCTCGCTACTGCATCATCCTGGCTTTCATATGGGTTTTCCCCACCATGATCCTGGGGATCATGGACTGGCAGCATTTTTACGGAGGGGCCTGGATTCTGCCTTTCAAGGCGAAACTTATCACGGCGCCCATCCTGGCGGTCCTCTTGGGCCTGGCCGTTTACCTGGGCCGCAAATATGGGTCCACCTCCATGAAAGTCGTGCCGATCTATTTCCTCTGTTTTTGTGCCGTAGTGGTGCTGGGATATTTCGGCGGTCAATTGACCTATTCCGGAAGAACCGTCAGCGGTCCCAAGGAGTTCAAGGCAGGGCAGGAGATCTATGCGGCATACTGTACAACATGTCATCCCAGCGGCGGGAATACCATCGATCCGGGCAAACCGATCCTCCATTCCGCCCTGCTTCAGAGTCAGGATATCTTTGACATGTGGATTCGCAATCCCGCCACGCCCATGCCGGCTTTTCCGTCTTCCAAGATATCGGATGTCCAGGCTAAGGAGTTGTATGCCTATATACAGAATGTCCTGATGAAGAAATAAGGATACGTTCGGACCCTGTTTTTTTTGCTATCAAATATCCAAGACAATTACAACCGAATGTGCTAAAAATGAAGATCTGAAACCATTAATCAACCCTTAACCGTCGATATTCAAAATGGTAGAATCAACATCACAGAGACAGTTCAGCGGTGTGTCACGGTTGGGATTATTTCTGGCCCTCTCCCGAACCTCCCACGGTTTGCTGGACATGACGACGCCCTGCCTTGCCGCCTTGCTCTGGCTTGGCGCGTTTCCGCCGCTCAAAGTGGTCTTGGTGGGGCTTTTGACCGTTTTTGCCGGTTACAGCGCCGTCTACGCCCTCAACGATCTGATTGATTATCGTTCCGATAAGAAGAAGATGGAAGAAGGTCTGTTTCAGGATTCGGATTCTTATCTGGACGGCGGCATCATACGGCACCCTTTGGCCCGGGGTTTGCTGAGTCTCAAGGAGGGTCTTGGATGGACCGTTGCATGGTCATTCGTGGCCGTGACCGGGGCATTTATCCTGAATCCGATCTGCGTTGTCGTTTTTCTGAGTGGCTGCCTCCTGGAAGTTATTTACTGTCTGATGTGGAGGCTCAGCTGGACGCGAAGTATCGTCAGCGGTGGCGTCAAGACCTCAGGCTCCATAGCCGCCGTGTTTGCGGTGGACCCCGATCCCTCCTTCGCCTTTCTGGCGGTGCTTTTCCTGTGGCTCTTTTTCTGGGAAATCGGAGGGCAAAACATCCCCAACGATTGGGAGGATTTGGAGAGAGATAAACATTTTGAGGCCAAAACCATCCCTATTCGATTCGGACCGGAACTTTCGGCGATCTTTGTCATGGGGTGTCTGCTTATGGCCCTGGCCATGAACCTGGTGCTCTTGCTGCTGACCCCATTCGAGTTAACGTGGCCGTTTCTATCCCTTTTCCTTGTTGCGGGGGGCAGTTTGCTCATTCTCCCCGCCTACCGGCTATACAAAACCAAGGACCGTGTCAGCGCGATAGCTCTATTTAACAGGGCCAGTTATTACCCTCCTGCATTGTTCGCGCTTGTGGCGATTCGGTGCCTTCTTTGAATAGCTTTTGAACCTTTTTTGTCCCTAAATCACGATAACGGAATTATCGGCATCTCCAACCCGCTTCTCCCCTGTACTGATCTCTTCATTTTGTCTCTCCTTTGAGGACGTGCATTAAATCCGTCCGCCCCTGTAAAATATTTCCATTTCCAAATCCTTTTGCACTTCAGTCTCGTTTCCTCATTATTCTAAAGAGAATCTTAAACCTGCAAATGCAGACATACAATACCTTTGAGACTGTATTTTCGAGAATAAAGATACGTACCAGGTTTGGAAAAGAGTACCAGGCGG
>JBBSAR010000114.1:0-10381 GCA_038252125.1 Desulfatiglandales bacterium | reverse complement strand
TACGATGATCCTCGAGCAACAAAAGGCGCGCATCGAAGAGGAACGTCTGAAAGTAATGCTCCAGATGGCAGGGGCCACGGCCCATGAATTGAATCAACCGCTGACCATCCTTTTGGGGAATATCGAGCTTCTGAGCATGCAAACGGATGGGGTGCCCGAAGATGTTTCCATACATCTGACGGACATCGTGGAATCCGGCAGGAGGATATCCGATATCGTGCGTAAAATAGGGACCATTCGTCGCTACGAGACCCAACCTTATGCGGGAGGCAGGGGAATTATCAATTTCCACCAGAAATCCCACCTCCTTGTGGTGGAAAATTCCGAAAAAGAATATGCCGTAATCAATGAGATCCTCACAAAGGAAGAGAGCATCCAATTGACAAAGGCGGACAACTTAACCGACGCCTTTGTAATCCTGGAAAAGAATGAGATCGATCTAATCCTGATGGACTATATTCTCCCCGACGGGGATGCCTTTCAAGCCATGAAAACCTTGCGGGAGAAGGGGTTGACTATCCCGGTGGTGGTGATTACCGGACACGGGGATGAAATGACGGCGACCCGGATTATTCAGGCGGGCGCTTCCGATTACCTTACGAAGGACTCCGTCACCAGGGAATCCCTGTTGCTGGCGGTGGATAATGCCCTTGAAAGAAGCCGCCTGAGCAGGGAACTCAAGATGGTCAAGGAGAAATTGACCGAAATGGCTACCATGGACGACCTCACAGGCCTGTACAATCGGCGTTACGCAATGGAAACCCTTGAAAAGGAAAGGGAAAGGGCGAAACGATATCATATCCCGTTGACCTTGTGCATGTTGGACCTGGACCACTTCAAAAAGGTAAACGACTCCCATGGCCACCTGGCGGGGGACGCGGTCCTGATGGCGGTGGGGGATCTGCTCGGTGAAAGCGTCCGTCATACGGATACCGCCTGCCGTTACGGGGGAGAAGAGTTTTTGCTCATTTTGACCAACACGGATCGGAACGGGGCGATGATTTTTTGCGAAAGGCTGAGAGAGGATGTAGCCAGGCATTCCGTGAAATGGGAGGATGTCTCCATCGGGGTAACCATAAGCATCGGTGTGGCCCAATACGACGACACAAAAGACCTTGTTTCCGAAGACCTGGTGGAGAAGGCGGACAAGGCCCTATATAAGGCAAAGGAAGAGGGGCGAAACAGGGTCTGCGGATGGCCCATCGAAATGTAGCCAATCACCTTCTTCAAAAAGCTTTGACTCACAATCTTTTCCTTCTTAACGTTAACCAACAGCCGGATACAATGAAGACTATCATGAAATTTAAAGCCAGTTATTTTCTTTTGCCCATCCTGATAGGGTTATTCGGGTATATGCTTTTTTCCGTTTATGGGGAAGTAAAAGAGAAATCCATAGAGGAATTCAACAAGCAACAGATGATTTTGGCGGAACAGGCGGCAAAAGGCATCGAGAGATTTTTCACTCGTCTCCACCGTGACCTGTCTTACCTTTCCAACCTGGACGCCGTTGTTTCCTTGAATGATCAGGGCAAGAAATTGATGCGGGATTTTTACAACCCAAGAGTCAAAGAATTCCAGGCTGTTACCCGCCTTGATGCAACGGGCAAGATTACATATACGATTCCCATTGACCCTGAACTTATCGGCAAGGACATCTCCTCCCAAGAGCATATACGAACCATCCTTCAAACCCATGAACCGGTTGTCAGTGATGTTTTTGAAGCCGTGCAGGGTTATCGAGGCCTCGCCTATCATGTGCCGGTGTTCAAGAATCAGATCTTTCAAGGGACTATCGGCGTTTTGATTCCATTTGAAAACCAGGCCAAAAGATACCTGGAAAACATCAGAATCGGGAAAAGTGGGTACGCCTGGGTACTCAGTGAAAAGGGAGTGGAGCTCTATTGTCCTGTTCCGGGACATACCGGCAACACCATTTTTAAAACATCGAGCAAATTTCCTTCCGTTATTTCCATGGCAAGGGAAGCCCTGAAAGGCCAACGTGGAACAACTTCATACACCTATGGCAATATTCGAGGGGAAAATACTCAAAACATCAAGAAGTTAGCCGTATTTTTACCGATTCATTTAGGGAATACTTTCTGGTCCATCGTCGTTGCCACCCCTGAAAGCGAGGTCCTGAGCAATTTAACGGGGTTCAGGAATAAGTTATTCCTTATCATCGCGTTGCTGATGATTGCGTGGATAGCCTATTCCTATTACCTGATCAAGGCCCGGGCTATTTTAAAGGAAGAAACAAAACGCAAACAGGTGGAGGAGGCGCTTCGGGAAAGCGAAAAAAAATACAGAAGGCTCGTGGAAAATGCCGTGGTGGGAGTCTATCAGGTAACCCGAGAGGGCATCTTTCGATTTGTGAACGAAAAAACGGCTGAGATGTTCGGTTTTGATAAACCGGAAGACCTTTTGGAGGAAGTCCCGAATATTATTAATTTCTATGTTCATCCCCTGGAAAGACCGGTTGTTCTCAAGGAGATGGATGAAAATGGTTTTGTTCACGGAAGGGAAGTGGAATTCAAAAAAAGAGATGGCGATAGCATCTGGGTTTCTCTGTCGACGAGAAGGGTCGAAGACAAAGGAGAAATATTTTACGAAGGATTGATTGAAGACATCTCTGAGCGAAAAAAACTTGAAAAGGAACTCCAGCAGGCCCAAAAAATGGAGGCCATCGGAACGCTCTCGGGAGGAATCGCCCACGACTTCAATAATATCTTGGGAATTATCCTGGGGAATACGGAACTGGCCATGGACGATATCCCCGAATGGAACCCCGCAAGAAGGAATCTGGAAGAGGTGCGTAAGGCCTGTCTCAGGGCAAAGGACGTCATTCAGCAGATTCTCAGTTTCAGCCGTCAGTCCGAATCGGCAAAGAAGCCGATTAAAATAGTTCCCATTGTTGAAGAATCGGTGAAGTTACTGCGTGCATCCATTCCCTCCAGCATAGAAATCCGTCAAAATATCAAGGCCGATGAAGACACGATTCTTGGCAATTCCACCCAGATCCATCAGGTTCTTATAAACCTTTGCGGCAACGCAACCCACGCCATGGAAGAAACTGGAGGGATTCTCGAAGTGAATCTGGACAATGTCATCCTGAATGCACAGGAAGCGTCTCAATATCACGATATAGGGCCCGGTCCCTATGTAAAACTGACCGTAAGAGATACGGGTCATGGAATGGACGCCACAATTATAAAAAGAATCTTCGACCCCTACTTCACCACCAAGGATGTGGGCAAAGGCACGGGAATGGGACTGGCGATGGTTCACGGAATTGTGAAAAGACACGGCGGCGCCATTTCGGTTCAGAGCCAACCGGGAAACGGCGCCTCTTTCGAAATTATTTTTCCCATTATCGGGCAGGCTGACGCGGACGAGGTGAAAATGATCGATGACCTGCCGCGAGGACACGAAAGAATCCTCTTTGTGGATGATGAAAGTTCCATGGTTGAATTAAACAAACAGAGACTGGAGCGACTTGGCTACTCGGTTGAAACTAGAACGGATCCTGTAGCGGCGTTGGCGCTTTTTGCTTCCGACGCGGATGCATTCGACCTGGTGATTACGGATATGACCATGCCTCACATGAGCGGAGATGCGCTGGCCCGGGAACTCCTGAAAATCCGTCCGGACCTGCCGATTATTCTCTGCACCGGATACAGCGCGAGGATTTCGGAGGAGAAAGCCTTGGAATTGGGAATAAAGAAATACATCGAAAAGCCCATCGAAATGGAAATTCTGGCAAGATCGGTCCGGGAAGTTTTATCGTGAGAATGCGTTTTAACCACGAATCGCACGAATGACACGAATCGCGGTTACTGAAATCAAAATGGGCTCAATTCCAGGTACATAAAGAGGATCAGCAGCGTTGTCCCCAAGGCGACGCCCCCCGTACCGATGGCCCCCGTTCGTCTGTTGCCGTCGTTACTGAAGTATGAAAGATGGTTGCCAAGCCACCGATCACGGCCATGACAAAAGAAATAATGGAAATCAATTCTCGCACTTTGAAGGCCCCCGACGATATTCTCTTTCAATCTTGTAAACCACGGCTCAGGATGATTATATTAGATTTTATCATTTTTAAGCTAACGGCTAATTGCCAAAATCTAATCGCAATTTTCAGGTATAAAAGAGAGCGAGAAAATGTTCAACTGAATTTTTTAGTAGCCGGAAACGGAGGTCAAATATTTGGAATCTAACCTTCCTGGTTTGCCCAGAAAGTTCTCCCTGGTGGAGTTTATCCCGAAGGAGGCTTCTGAAGATCTGTGGGAAGCCTATTTTACGCTATCTGAAACAATTTTTCGCGAGTTTAAGCAAAAAGGCCGCCTGCCTGATCGTGACGTGGTAAAAAGACTTTTTTTGACACCCAACCCCCTCTATTTCGTGAAGAGATGGATGGTGTTCGACAAGGCCAAAAAGGCCGCTGTTGCCTTTGCCTCCATATCCTATGACACGGAAATATCCCCTGATTTTAAAAGCAATCAGCATCTTTGCCAGCTTCATATCTCGGTTGTCCCCGCATATCGGAGGAAGAAAATTGCGACGATCCTGCTGAAACACCTCGTGGAGACGGCAAAACTTCTGGAAAAAACAATCGTCATGACGGAGGTGGACAACCCCCTGGGATTGGAATTTCGAAAGGCCCTTCAGGGAGAACTGGTTCACGAAGAAGTGCAATACAGACTGGACATGGAGGATGTGGATTGGCAGGTAGTCGATAAATGGCAGCAAAGAGGAAGGACGAAGCACTGGGACACGAAAATGGAGTTTTTTCGAGAATGCCCCGAGAAAGATATAGAGGAATTCAGCCGGGTCTACACGGAAATCATCAATCAGCGCCCCACCGGGGATATGGAAGAAGAACTCGTTACAACGCCTGAGTCCAGAAGGATCGAGGAGCGCAATTTAAAGAAAAGAGGCATCGAATGGTATACGATGATCAGCCGGGAGCATGATGGGAGAATCAGTGGGCTGACGGACATCATGTTCAACCCCGAAGAACCCCATCGGGTGAATCAATACTTTACCGGGATTCTGGTAAAATATCGAAAAAGGGGTCTGGCCAAACGCCTGAAAGCCGAAATGCTTGCGGTCATCAAGAACAAGTTCCCCGATGTGGAATATATTACCACCAGCACGGCAAGAAGCAACCGGCCCATGCGGGCGATCAATAAAGAGCTGGGTTTTCAGTCCGTCAAGACCGCTTTCATGTTCCAATGGCCCCTGCGGGAGTTGAATAAACAAACGAACGGGATCCTCGCGGACGAATTTTACAGATCAAAAATAGAAAATGGGTTATCGAAAGGGTTGCCTCTTGTGATGTGAAATTGAAGATTCTTCAGATCCATGATGATGGAGGTGACCGTTATGGAAGTATCATCCGTGAGCCATGGATGGGAGAAGCGTTTTCGGCAGATGGGGAATTCTTCATCGGTGGAGTCTCTCAGGATGTCCTTCATGGACTGTATGGAAGGATTCACGACCACTTCCAATAACTCCTTTGCTCGACGATACCGGCCCAGGGTATTGGGAAATAATTGGAGGTCGTAGTCCACTTTTGTCAGGAAATGATTCGTGTGAGCAAAGCGGTCTTCCACCGGAATAGAGTGGAACTCATCGCCGCCGATTTCAATGTCCTCTACTTTTCCGGTTCCATCCGCCATCAAGATATTGCCCACTTTTCCCATCAAATGAGGTTCAATCAGGGAAAGCGCCTCCTCCAGGGTTTTGCTGTCAAGTATGGTCCGTAACAGGACATGCAGCGGAACCCCGTATGGCCGGTAGTCCTCGATGCTCATGAAATTCAGACAAACACCGAGACCGCGGCTATTCATCCCGATCTTGCCGATCATCCCGGGCTCGGTCATGGTGATGATTCGATGGCCATCCTCTTTTTCAATATCTAAAATGACCGCCAATTCCTCCACTTCGATGTCCCAATCCCAGTTCTGGCCGATCAGCCTCTGTTTTCTGAAAGCCAGTGTGGTGCATTCCATGGGGTTCAGGTTTAAAAGCTCCGTACGTCCATTCAAGGCATAGATCCAAACAGGGTCGGCTTCCGCGGCCCGGGCCATGGCTTCGATTTCAAGATGCAGATCTTCCCGGAAGGCCTTGGTGGAATCTCTGAATTCATTGGCAATCCGGAGGATTTCCTCTTCAGGGATGAGGAATTGTTTCTTGTAAAAATCGATCGTTTTATGGATTCTCTCTTTTAACAGGTATCCCTGCCGTCGGCCGCGCTCTTCAGGCCCGCCCTGGATTTTGATAACGGGAAAATATTTATCCATCGTCTCACGCTTTCTCGGAATGTATGTTCATTTCTAACAAATACATTAGGTAACCCACTCCAAAAAAAAGAAAAAGGGGTAGATCAGATATTGCAACAAGAAATCCTTTCGGGAGTCGGAAGATAGGAGATGAATACACTGCAAGTCAATGGAAAAAATCTCTCTTGATAAGAATTTGATTGTATCGCTCAAGAAAATGCATCCGGCGCATAGCCATCAGCCGGCAGATCATCGCTTCTTGTAACCATTACGGCAAGCGCCCAGCCCTGAAGGCGGCAATATATTCCATACAATATTCATCTTTTGAAACCACCGTAAGGGCTGCCTTGAGAGCGCCGAAAAGTTCCTTGTCCGTGGGATCCATGATCACGGCATCGAGTCCCCTGGTAACGGCCGCCACAAGGAAGGTCCGGTTGATGAGTCTGCGCCCGGGAAGCCCGTAGGATACATTGGTCAGGCCGCAGATGGTGTGAACTCCCGGGAATTCTTTCATGATCCGGGCAATGGCCTCCAGAACGGCAAGGCCTGAATCCGGGTTGGAAGAAAGAGGGTAGACCAGGGGATCGATATAAAGATCATCTAAGGAGATACCGGCTTTTGAAACCTCTTCCACCAATCGACCGGCCAGCCGGACCTTGTCATCCACGGTTTCAGCCAGTATCTCTTCGGACTGGCACAGACCGATCACCTTCGCGCCTTTTTCCACCACCAGCGGCAACATCCCTTCCAGCCGGACCGCTTCCATGGTGACGGAATTGATCATGGGCGGTCGGTGCAGAAACGGCAAAACCGCGTTGATGACTTCCGGGTCCGGGCTGTCGATGCACAAAGGAAGATCGGTGGCTTCCTGAACCACATCAACCACCCATTTCAGAAGCTCCGTTTCCTCACCGATAAACGATCCCGCATTCACATCGATATAATCGGCGCCGGCCTCGGCCTGCATCCGAGCCTCATTCTGAATAAACCCTGTATCATGGGCTTCCATGGCCTGTGCAATGGACTTCCGTGACGAGTTGATTCTTTCTGCGACTATCAGCATATCCCTCTGTTCCTTTCAAGATTAACGCTCATTGCGGATTGGCGCGACAGATAACACCCGCATTCCAACCCTCCCCCATAAAAATCAAGAAGATTATTTTCAACTATAGTACAGCCCAGTCTAATGTTCAATTCGCTAAAGCTCGCTCCCAGGCAGAGCCAGGGAACGAGGGGAAGAGCCGTTCACATCATCGATTCACTGGATGGCGATTTTCAGTCCGCCTGATTTCCGTGTTCCTTGATCTTTTCATGCAGATTTCGTATCCGCCCGCTCAGCGTCCTGCAGATATGCAGGGCTATCTGCGGGTATTCCTGAACAATCTGGGTAAATTCCCGTTTGTGCAGGACCAGGAAAAGAGAGGGGCTGACGGTTCGAATGGTCGCCGAACGGGGCGCCTCCTGAAGTAACGCCATTTCTCCGAAGTAGTCCCCGGACCTGATCCGGTCGATCTCTACGGCAGGACTTCCTTCCTCTTTAGGCTCTTTGCTGACGGATACCTCTCCGTCGATAACCAGATACAGGCTATCCCCGCTATCCCCTTCCCTGATAATCAGTTCTTCGGCCGGATGGGACACTTTTCCCGTCGCCGAACCGATCGCGGCCAGTTCACTCACATAGAGGCCTTCAAAGATACCGATCTTTTTGAGATGCAAAATTCTCTCGGTAAGATCTATCCCCGTCTCCGATTGGTTCATTCCGACGGCCCTGTCCGGCGCCACTGCCATTAATGCCTGCCGGGCCATGTAACGAACAGGAACATTTTCAGACGCGGCCAGGGTCAGCAGGATGTCGGGCGAGACGCCAACCATGCCCTGGTTTGCCACCATGGCAAGGGCCAGCAGACAGGTGACCCGGTCATCTTCCGTGAGAAAACGAGAAACCAAAGCCGCGGGACTCCCACCAGAGTCGGGGAGGCTGAAATACTTTCTTCCGATCCTGAGACGCTCTTCGGACGGCATTTCTTCGAGAAGCGGCACCAGAATTTTGCCGAGGGCCTTGTCCAACAGGTCGGCCAACGCCTCGATGCTGTTGGAACGCCGACGTGAATCCGACGAGGAAAGTCCCCTCCAGATGATACGCATCTGACCCGACGCGTCCTGGATGGAAAGAACGCGAAGGATATTTTCCACCTTGGTCTTCCTTTCCTGGGTCAGATGATCTATGAGCAAATCCCTCTCCGGACTTTCAGGCAACTTCTGAAGCGCTTCCACCTCGGCAAACAATAGATAGCCCTTTTCAACCTGGGATCGTGCGAAACGGAAAAAATCCAGGTTTTTGATGTTCAGCTTTTCCAGGATTTGAAAGAGCCCTTCGCGCACTTTTCGCCTTGGGATATTGAGGGATTGCACCAGTAACAGGGGATTTTGATAAGCCCCATTCTGAATTTTTTCCATGGCCTGTGTGCTGATTTCCCGGGAAGGATCTCCGATGAACCCGATGACAGTCGAAAGCCCCTGGTCGTCCCGAATTTCAAAGGCCTCCAGGGCCGCAAATCGAATCATATCGGAGAGATCGGCAAAATAGGGTCTCAAAACGTCATTGAGGCCGGGATCCTTTAACTGACGGAGGGACCGAAAGATCGCCGAAAGGACGGAAGGGTCTGTTTCCTTGGAGACCATCTCCCGGAGAGTCGCAACAAAGACTTCCTTTCCGGACTCCCCCGCGGCAACTACGCCGGCCCTTCTCTCTGTCAACTCGCCGGATTCAAGCATCGATTGGATAAGTGCAAAGAGCCGTTCGGGGTCATCGCGATAAAGTCCGACCGCGGAACAGGCCTTTACTTCCGGATCCCGGGTCGCTTCAAAAATTTCCCGGTTGAAATCCCGGCTTACTTCAGCGGGAAATCGGTTGGCCGCCCTGACCATGGCCAACAGGAGTTGAGGCTTATTCATATCCGTTATTTCTCTAAAAACGGGGATGGCCGCTTTGCCGGCGGGAAGAGACAGGAAGGCCATCAGGCCGATTCGCGTGGCGTCATCTTCTTCCTCTCTCATCACTTTCAGCACGGAGTCATCAAAACCCGAGATATCCTGGCCCCGCAGGAGCTCGGCATACCAGAGGCAATCCTCTCCACGGGAAGCGAGGAACCTGTCCATCAGATGGGCGTGCATCTTCTTGTCTTTAAAGACCTGAATGACATCCTTCTCCTCCAACGACTTCAAATCCAACATGTTTCTGGATATGAGATCCAAAAGGATTTGGGGGTATTGTTTCTTGAGGATGAAATCATAGGTAAGCCAGACCGCCATGCAGCAGATAGCCACGATGGAAAGATAGCGGGGATGGAAGAGATCTCCGGAAAGCAGAATGATCCCGGACCCCAGGAGCGTACCGATCCGGACCACGGTTCCCCGCAGAAAGGGTCTCACCACGGCCCGCTGCGAAGGATGAAACAGCCCCATCAATACGGCCATGGCAGGGTTGTTGATGGTGGTTCTGAGTACGTTGGTGGATATCCTTGCGTATATGGCGGCGTAAATATCAAAACGAAACAGAAAGGCAAGGAAGGCGAAGACATAGTTGATGGGGTGTATCAGAAGGGAGACCGGCAGGCCCCATTTCCCGTAAATTTTCCCCACAAAAAGGAGGATCACCAGGCTGATGGTGTTCAGAAAACCACGGAAGACCGCAAAAAAATGGAGCATTCCCCCCTCCGTGGCGTAGTTCTCGTTTACCGCGAAATTGAACTGGTAATTGATGATGGTAATCACGATATTGGCCATGAGGGACAGGGCGATGAGCACCCTGACAAGGGTTGATTCCTTTATCAAGGGCGCCACTTTTTTAAATTCCTTAATGATGTTTGGCCTGGACCCTCCCTTTTTACCCTCTTTCCCCTCCGGTGGGGGTTCCTGCACCAGCAGGGTGGGATAAAGATGTCCCATCCGCTGGACAACAGCGGCCGAAATTAGGGAGATCACAAAATAGGCCAAAAGGAGGTTGTCCACACGGATAAGCTTCGCAAGAGGAGCTGTCCCGAAGCTCCCCAAAATGGCGCCAACAACCCCTCCCGCGGTCAAAAGGGGGAAGATCCTTT
>JBBSAR010000113.1:0-10418 GCA_038252125.1 Desulfatiglandales bacterium | reverse complement strand
TCTGGGAAAAGAGGGCCGAGAGCACCTGTCGGAACATGGGACCCAGGTGCTGGCCCGGGTCCTTGGCGTCGTGTATCTTGACGCCCAGGTTGGACTGGCAGATACGAAAACCCTGGGTAATGGCGCTGGTGGTCATCCAGATGTCGATGCCGAAGCGGGCCACGTCCGAATCCAATACATCCTGTTCGATATAGTATTTGGCCAGGTCGCTGGAAATGGCGAAGTCCCCGCCGATGGGTTGACGAATCCGTTTCCCGTAAAGCGTGCGGGTCAGGTTATAAACGATATTGTTGGTAATGGTGCCGTCAAACTTGTGCCGCACATAGACCGGCGCCACAAACTGGTACCCCTTTTCAAGCACCGGATACAAAAGGAATTTCACCCAGTCGGGCGTGATGCTGCGAAGATCAGAATCCACCATGGCGCAGACGCGGACGTTGAGTCGGCTCGCGGCCTCGAAAAGGGATCGCAATGCCGTTCCCTTCCCCCCGGGTCCCCGGTAAATGGAGACCAGTTTTTCCTGCCAGGGTTTCAGCTCAAATTCCTTGGCTACCTCCCGCGTGTCATCGGTGGATCCACCGTCAGCCACGAAAATAACGCTACGCATGTCCTTGTGATGGGTTGCCAGACCGTGGCTCACCATCTTGATCACATGGGCAATGGTGGTCTCGTTATTGTAGCAGGGAATGCCCACCAGGATGTCGGCGGACTGAATTTCTTCTATCCTCTTGGATGTGTATGCCCGCAGGCCCGTATCGTACCGCATGGTTTCTCCTCCGTGCTCGGGGTTTGTAAAAAGATCCCCATTCATTGTTCCTCGCTGTGATCTCTCAAAAATATCGCAATAATATAAACGTAACAGGATACGTGAAGGTTTGCAATACCCCGGGGGGAAATTGTGGCCGGGATTTTCCCTTGATGACATTTGCTTAAAAGCGATATAGAATGCAATAATCGGTTCGACGACATTAAAAAAGACAAGGACGGTTTTCGAGACGTATCAAATTTAAGGAGCTGGGGGTTAAGAAATGGAACGGCATCTTCTTGTGACAGTCAGTGAAAAGCATGACAATCTGTTCGGGGTCCAATTCGTGGGGAATTTCTTTGCAGCCAAACAGGAGATAAGAATCACCCTCCTGTATTTGACACCCAGACCTCCCGGTGTTTTTCAGGCAGACCAGGAGACCGAACTTCTGGCCAGAAAATCAGAAGCCACGGGGCGAAAGGCCCTGCATGCGGCAAAAGAGGAACTTCTGAAACTGGGCTTCGAAGACGAACAGGTTTCAACAAAACTCAGGCCCCGCAGACTCTCCAAGGTAAACGAAATCGTTCAGGAGGGATCGGGGGGGAAATATGACGCCGTGGCAGTGGGGCGCCGGGGACTGTCATGGCTTGAACATGCCTTCGATGAAAGTGTTACCAGGGATCTCTTTGAATTGACATGGGATTTTCCTCTCTGGCTCTGTCGAAAGCCTGATTTGAAGAGAAAGGATGTCTTGGCCTGCGTAGATGGATCCGACGCAGCCAACCGCATGCTGGATCACCTGGCCTTTATTTTGAAACAGGAACAGAATCAAAACATAACCCTTCTGACCGTTTCGAAAAAGGGAAACGTGGGGGACGAAAGCGCGGACGTGCACCTTCAAAGAGGCAGGAAGCTTCTGGCTGACGCAGATATTTCAACGGATCGAATCCGATTCAAGGTCATTCATGAAGTCCCTCCGGGAAAAGCCATCATCCAGGAAGCCAATGGACAGCGATTTGCTGTTGTCGCCGTGGGCCGGACCGGAACGGGAATGGGTTTAATCAAAAAGGTCTTCGTAGGTTCGGTCAGTCGGGCATTGTTCCATGAACTTGAAGGCGCTTCCCTCTGGCTGGCCTGAAAGGACCCGGATACCATAAGGAATTGCTCTGCTCTTCATGACGATTACTCCATCAACACATAAACCGGTTGCGCTGCAGGGGGCCCTTCTGACTGCCGCACCCGCCCCGTTTCTATTCGCATCCATGAATGTCGGAAACGCCGTGCCTCCAATGTGGCGTCTAATCGCTGCTTCGGCCGCCGCTGTTTCCTGCATGATTTGCGCCTTCGTGCTGGTGCGACGTCCGAATATGGGGAAGCTGTTCGGAACATGCGCTTCGGTCTGCTGCTTTCTTGCGGCATTGCCTTATCTTTGGAGCGATCCTTTCGCGGCCCTCCTGGGATTTATTGCCCTCATCAGTGCGGGGTACGCCATAGAGGATTTCAGGCTTCCCGCAAGGCATCGAAAAGCAACCGGGTTGGTTGACCTCATGCAGCGCGCGCGATGGTCGGCCGTTACCGTGACAATCATTGTCGGCTTCCCATTTATCCTGTCGGAACGGATACAGACTCCAGTCGCCAACCTGACGATCGCCGCATCCACGCTCATCGCTCAAGCCCTGTTTATTCAGTGGGCCTGGAAACAAAAACGTGGAAGACCCAGGGCCATCTTTACCACATTCGGACTTGTCCTGGCGGCATTGCTCATTATATCCGCATACATGGGACACCCGGCCGCCATCGCACTCACGTTTGCTCTGCTGATCATCTTCCTCTCTTCACGCTTTATGCCCATGCAGGAAGGATTCGAACATTGGTGGGAAACCCTTCTCAATCACCCTGCACGCCTGTTGCTCAGCACTTTTTTTCTTCTCTGTTTTCTTGGCACGCTGTTGCTCATTATTCCCGAAGCCACAAGAAACGGGGAGATCGCCCTTGTGGACGCAGCGTTCACTTCGGTAAGCGCGGTCTGCGTCACAGGTCTAATCGTTCTTGACACGCCCGCGGAATTTACCTGTTTGGGTCAGGCCTTGATCCTGTTGTTGATTCAACTGGGGGGGCTGGGTATTATGAGTATCGCCTCCGTTGCCCTGCATGCCATGGGACGGCGGTTGAGTCTGCGCCAGGAACGTCTCTTGTCAAAAATGGCGGATACCGACCATAAAGACCTTCTGGATTCCATCATCCTGATTTTGAAATTCACCTTTTTTGCGGAAGGAGCAGGCGCCCTGATTCTTGCCGGACTGTTCCTCTATTCGGGCGACACCTTCTGGCAGGCGGCCTGGCGTGGGTTGTTCACCGCCGTTTCAGCCTTTTGCAACGCCGGGTTCGCGCTTCAGAGCAACAGCCTGATTCCCTATAGAAACAGCCCCTTGATCTTGCACACCGTCGCAGCTCTGATTATTTTCGGAGGAATGGCTCCTGCAACAAGTCTGATTTTGCCGAAATGGCTCATGGCCCGGCGGATTCCCATTTCTCCCCGCATCGCCCTGATCACCACGGCGGTCATGCTCTTTTCAGGGCTGTTCTTTATGCTGGCTTTTGAATGGAACGGGGTCCTGGCCGGTTTGTCCATTGCCGACAAAATTCACAATGCCTGGTTTCAATCCGCCACCCTGCGCACCGCCGGATTCAATACGATAAATATGGCGAACGTGATCAGTCCCACCTTTCTGATGATGGTTTTGTTCATGTTCATAGGAGGCAGCCCCGGCGGGACTGCCGGTGGTGTCAAAACCACCACCATCGGCATACTGGCCATGACCTTTTGGGCCAACATCACCAATCGCAACAGCGTCATTTATCAGAATCGCAGGATTCCTTCAGCAACCATCTACCGCGCCATTACCATTGTTGCATCCGTTGCAGTGGTCTGGTTCGCGGCCGTCCTGATGCTGGAAGTTACGCAACAGATACCGGGCAGGGACATTATTTTCGAGGTGACCTCAGCCATCGGCACCGTAGGGCTTTCCACGGGCGCCACCGCCCGATTGGATGAAATCGGGAAGGTGATCATCATGTTGACCATGTTTATCGGGCGCATAGGCCCCATGACGCTGTTCATGGTCTTGAGCAAAGATCTCACCGTCCCCGTTTCACGATGTCCTGACGCAAAAGTCACATTAAGCTAAGGAGTAGATGAATATGGCACAGCAAATCTTGATTATCGGGCTGGGACAGTTCGGGATGTCTCTGGCTCGCACCTTATCGGAAAAGGAGCTGAGGTACTGGCCGTGGATTCCCGCAAAGACCTGGTGGAAGAAGCGTCCGCCTTCGTCGCGGAGGCCTTGGTGGTCAACGCAGCCGACGAAAACGAGCTGGCGCGTCTCGGACCGGAGAAAAGAGACGCAGTCGTCTGTGCCATCGGCGATGATTCCAAAGAATCGTCCATTATCTGCACCGCCCTCCTCCGTCAGATGGGCGCTCCTTTTGTCGTATCTCGGGCCAATGATAAGTTGCACCAGCGCATTTTACACCTGGTGGGCGCACATCAGATCATCAATCCTGAACAGGAGTTCGGTCAGCGTTTCGCCAACCGCCTGCTGTATCGGCATGTTATCGCCCAAACGTCCATAGGCGATGATCTGCATCTCACCGAAATCCTCGTCCAACCGGCCATGGTAGGGAAAAGTCTCATTGAACTGGCTCTTCCAAAGCGTTTCGGCGTTATGGTAGCGGCGATCCGTCGCGGCAAACCGGGCCGGCTGATGCAACCATCCGCCACCGAACCTCTGCTGGAGGGGGACAACCTGGTAATCGTTTGCCCTGAAACAGCCATCCCCAGATTGATGGAAGGAGTCTAATCATGAGGATTGCACAATCCGTTCGCCTGGGCGCATGGCTCTTGATCGGACTCAATCTGCTCATGGCGATGGGTTCCATCTGGATTTTTATGCGCATGGCGCCGGCCATCGAGGTGATTATTGAACGGAATGAGCTGTCCCTTGAGGCATGCGAGGAAATGCTGGCATCCCTGGCCATGATCGGCCAAGACAGCCATGAGAACCTGGCACTGGAAGAAACATTCCGGAAAGCACTCCAACGCGCGCAAAACAACATCACTGAAAAAGAAGAGCCCGCGGCTCTGGAAACCATCAAAGCCACTTACCGCACTGCCTTTTTGGAAAGCAGGGCCGCTCGCCAGGAAACAGTGGAGGCTATTGCGCTTCTCGCAAAGATCAATCGGGAGGCCATGGTCGCGGAAGACCATCGCGCCCGGCAGTTTGGAAATGCGGGCGCCTGGGGGGTGGTTTTCATGGCCGTCGGTGTCTTTTTTGCGGGAATGCTTTTAAAAAGGACGCTTTCGAGAAGTCTGGTCGTCCCTCTCGAAGAAATCCACGAGGTCATAACCGCCCACCGAACCGGAGATACCATGCGCCGCTGTACAGGTCCCCATCTCCCCGGAGACGTTAAACGGGTTTATGACGGCATCAACGAGCTCCTGGATAAAAGGGATTGCTTTCTCACCGCCACCGGAACAGATTAACAATGAGGAGAACCATGAGTGATCCAACTCCCCCCTGGGAAAGGCTCGGCAAACTGATCTCCGCCGAAAACGTCGTGGAAACGACGAATTTTATCGAGACTCTCAGCCCGTCGGAAACGGCCAGGATCATTTCTCGACTGACAGGGGAAGAACAGCTTCGGCTCTTCAGCCTTCTCAGCCCCGAGGATGCCGCCGACGTGATTGAAGATATCTCGGAAGCCCAGGCCGCGGATCTGGTGGAGGATATGCCATCGGACCAGGCGGCGGCAATCATGGAAGAGCTGTCCAGCGATCATCTCGTTGATGTGCTGGGTGAAATGGATGAGGATGCAAGTCAGGCCATTCTCGCAAAAATGGATTCTAAAGACGCCGCGGAAGCAAGGATGCTGTTGGAGTACCCACCGGACTGCGCCGGCGGACTCATGATTTCCGAATTTCTTGTTTATAAAACCGACAATACCATCCAGAACGTACTCGATGACCTGCAGGCCAATCGGCGTGAATACGCCGATTACCATGTTCAGTATTTTTATGTCGTCGACCGGGAAGAGAAACTGGTCGGCGTGCTTCGCATGCACGACCTGCTCTTTCCAGACAGGGAGACCCTGCTCACCCAAGTGATGATTCCTTCCCCTCTCAGTGTGTCGGACAAGGCTTCGCTCAAAGAGCTTGAGGAGTTTTTCGAGGAACATCACCTGTTCGGCGTTCCGGTTGTGGACGACGGGCGGAGACTGGTGGGAGTGGTGCTGCCCAATGCCATCGAAGAAGCCGTCAATAAGCGGAAAACAAAAACATTTCTGAGGCTGAGCGGCATCGTTGGCGGTGAGGAGTTCCGGACCATGCCGTTGTTCTCCCGTTCCGGTCGCCGTCTGTCCTGGTTGAGCATGAATATTGTGCTCAATATTATCGCCGCAAGCGTCATCGCCCTGTACCAGGATACCCTTGCCGCGGTCATTACCCTGGCGGTTTTTCTGCCCATGGTCAGCGACATGAGTGGTTGTTCAGGCAACCAGGCCGTGGCGGTTTCCATGCGTGAGCTCTCTCTTGGCCTGGTCCGGCCGGGCGAATTGCTCTGGGTTCTCGCAAAGGAAACCAAGGTCGGCATCATCAACGGTCTGGTGCTTGGCTTGCTGCTGGGCGGGGTTGCCTATTTCTGGAAGGGGAACCCGTGGCTCGGCGCCGTGGTGGGTGGTGCTTTGGCGGCCAACACGCTGGTTTCCGTTACCTTAGGCGGCATGCTGCCCCTCGTACTCAAGCGGTTGAAACTGGATCCGGCACTGGTTTCAAGCCCGTTGCTGACAACGGTCACCGACATGTGCGGTTTCTTTTTTGTTTTGAGTTTTGCCGCAGCGATCCTGCCAAAACTCGGAGGGATGTGATTTCAGATAAACCTTACTCATTCATTCTGATGTGCCCATGGGCCAGATCGGGATCGATCTGGAGCACCTATGCCTCCAACGACACATCTCCGGTGTTGTAAACCAGAATCATATCAATAGGGATCTGGGCCAGGCTTGCAATCGAATCCAGAAACTCCTTTTCTTCGCCCTCTTCAGGCGGAGTAAAGTCTGAAAACAAAACCGCGCTTTCGCCTGTTTGTTTGGCGATCTCCCATAGGGGATCATCGGTAATGAAAACATGCACGCCGGCCTCGATGCGCGCGGTGTTTAGAAGCTCCCGCAGTTCCAGGGCCATATTTTCGGAGTCCCCTTTCGGCGGCAGAGTGCACAGAATGCGTATCTGTCGGCGGCGCCATTCATGACTCTGTACCAACAGGTGGGCCAGCAGAAGGGCGAGGGCCCCGTGCTTCGGCCCTCGCCACCAGATGTCCACCGTCCCTGCCGGGGCCGTCCAGCGATCTTTCTCCTCGTCGCATTTCACGATGAGAATGCTGCGGTGAAGGCTTTTGGACAGACGGAGCGTTTCACAAAACGTATCCTGTCCGTCCGGATCCTGGCTCCATCCCAGCAAAACGGTATTGGGGCGCACGCCCCCGATCCCATGGCATTGCAACAACGCTTTGATCGCCTGGCCGAAATCCTCTTCCACAACCACCACAGGAAAGGCGGCCAGTGTTTCGTCCCGGATGAATTTACGCAGAAGCTTTTCGGACTGCTCCCTTCGTGCCAGACGGTCTTCCACATCCCCGGTCAAAATATGTCCCAGCGTCAACACGCCCCGGCCCGCCGTAAGCCAGTAAGCATATTCCGCGATGTGATAGCGCTTCCAGGCGCCGCCGCTCAGGGCCAAAATAGATGGTCGCCAGTTCTTTGGATGATATTTCTCATCTTCCAGTTTCAGCAACGCCTTGCGGGCACGCTCAAAGGCCACACCGCTGGTTACATCTCCCCAGCGACAAACTATCTCGGAGCGGCTGATGAACAGATAAAGGCCCGACATGGCCACAATCGCCCCGATGGCCCATAGGGGACTCATCAGAAGCATTACCAGCAAACACCCTGATGCCCCCAATAGTGCTGTCGACCAATGACTGAAACGAAATTTCGGACGGTAACTCGGGTTCCGCGTGATGGATTCATAGAAACACGCCAGGTTGAGGGTCCCGTAAGTGATCATGAAAAACATGGTGATGACGGGTGCAATGGCATTTAAATCTCCAAGAAAGACGC
Organism: Desulfatiglandales bacterium; assembly: GCA_038252125.1. Lineage (GTDB taxonomy): Bacteria > Desulfobacterota > DSM-4660 > Desulfatiglandales > Desulfatiglandaceae > DUZB01. The sequence goes on along the minus strand of JBBSAR010000113.1, from coordinate 2,500 downwards.
CAACCTGAGCAATCAGGAAAGTCAGGATTGTGGCCCGACGCGGTTCGTTGCTCTTTCCGCTGCCCCTTCCGAAAATCTTTATCCCCTTGAGGATGTCGTCCCTGGCAAAAGCCTGCAGGATACGGGGGGCCCCCATCATACTGCCGAGCGCCGAACTCAGGGTAGCGGCAAAGACACCGGCATTAATCAAAACCGGCGACCAGGCGATGGCCTTCACCACGAAAGGATCCGTAATAAGAATATGCTGAGCACGGGAAGCTGATAGAAACAGGGCCATGGCCACATATATAACACCGGTAACAGCGATGGCGGAAAGGGTGCCGGCCGGGATAGATCGCCCCGGATCCCGAAGGTCTCCCGACATGTTGGCTCCGGCCATAATCCCCGTGGCGGCCGGGAAAAAAAGGGCAAACATGACAAAAAAGGAATCCCCGTGCACATATGCCGGCATCATGTTGGTGCGCAACGTAGCCCAGGAAGCATCCGTCGCCGCGCCCACAAAGAACGACCCGATTGCAATAACCAGGATGGCAAGAATCCCATACTGGACCCTGATGGTCCAACCGGCGCCTATATAAACGCAGACAAAGACGACGATATTCACGGTCGTGGCTACTGTTCGAAATGACCATTCCGCACCCGGAAAGGCCATGAGAAAGGCCTCGGTGAAACCAATCACGTATAGGGACACCGAGATGGCCTGCGCCAGAAATAAAAAGACCCCGATGGCGCCGCCGAATTCAACGCCCAGGCTGCGGCTGATTAAATAGTAGGCGCCGCCGCCTTTGACCCGCGTATTGCTGGCAATAGCGGATAAGGAGAAGGCCGTTAAACCCGTGATCACGTTTGCGTACAGAATGATCAAAACCGCATGAAAAAAGCCAGCCTGGCCCACCACCTGCCCCATGCGCAAGAACATGATAACGCCGAGAATGGTGAGTGTGCACGGGGTGAAAACACCACCAAAGGTTCCGAATCTTGCAGTGGACGATTTCTGGTTCTTATTTTCCAGGTTTTTCATTTTGAAATTCAGAATGCGTGGAATTGCCTTGGGGTTTTTAAGTGGAAGGATCAGGGACTTCCTTCTTGTCCCGGGAAGTATGTCACAATAATCCTTAATTATCAAACATCTCTCAAGACAGCAGGGCAAACCCAGCTGAGAAACAATCACCAGTGGGGCTGATTTCCGATTTTCTCTGGCGTAACCCCAAAACGTCTGAAAAATCGTTACGCTCTAGGAATCCTCGGAAAACCGGGCGCCTTTGCTCCGCATTGCTTCCGCCCTCGCCAGTGCCGCATCAAGGGCTTCTTTTTGAATGGGTTTATGGATGAAATCCGTCGCATTCAAATCCATTGCCTTCTTTGCGAGATCCTTGTCCCCGTGTCCCGTGGTCACAATCACCACGGCCTCAGGCGCCATTGCCTTAATCCGCCTTAATACTTCAAAGCCGTCCATACCGGGCATCTTGATGTCCGTGAACACAATGTCGGGTTTTTCCTTTTCAAACAGCTGAAGCCCTTCCTGGCCGCTTTCGCCGGTCAGGACTTCAAAGCCATAGGCCTCCAGAAAAAGCTGAAACATGGCAAGGGTCGGTTTCTCATCATCAATAATCAACACCTTCTGCATCCATCTCTCCTATAAAGTGCAATTAAACATTAGCAAAGATTACACAGGCGGCAATAAAACCACAAAGCTGGTCCCGATTCCCGTCTGGCTGTGCACGCGAATCTCACCCCCATGCTCCGAAACAATTTCATACACAATAGCCAGCCCCAGGCCCATTCCTTTACCCACTTCCTTGGTCGTAAAAAAGGGTTCGAACATCTTTTCCCTGATATCTTTCGGTATTCCCGCGCCGGTATCCGAAATGGCTATGACCACCTGATCATTTCTAAAAAAGGAACGGATGCCGATTTTCCCTGACGCACTCACCCCCGACCTTTCACGCTTCTGTGTAATCGCATCGCGGGCATTGGTGAGAAAGTTGAAAATCACCTGTTCCAAACGATTGTTATGGGCAAGAACGGGTGGAATGTCTTTACCCGGAAGAAACCTCAAATGAATATTCTGGAGGCTCAATTGCCGGCCGATAATCTTTACAACATTCTCAATGGGGCGGTTGATGGAAATCTTTTCCCTGCTAAAGTCCGCTTTTCTGGCAAATTCGCGGAGACGGGTAATAATTTCCGACGCACGGTTTACCTGGCCACTTACCTCCCGGGCCACCAACGCCAGCTTTTCCGGAGCGATTTCCATGCCCTTGTCCACCATCAGGCTCAAAAAATCATTTCCCATCTTGATGGCGTTCAAAGGTTGATTCAGTTCGTGGGCAATGCCGGCGGACATTTCCCCCAGGCTTTTCATTTTGCCCGCTTGAATCAATTGGGCGTCCTTTTCCATGATTTCGGTAAGGTCATTGGTGGCCAGAATGATAACTTCCCGGCCCTGATAAATGCCGGGACAGGCGCGCGCATTTACATAGAAGGGCCGATTCCCTTT
>JBBSAR010000112.1:0-10420 GCA_038252125.1 Desulfatiglandales bacterium | reverse complement strand
TCCGTATTCTCCTTGTGCCAGAACCAGGCCGCCTCTGGGTCCTCTCAGGGTTTTATGAGTCGTTGATGTGACAAAATCGGCCAACCCCACGGGTGTGGGATGCAGACCCGTTGCCACAAGACCCGCTATGTGAGCCATGTCGACCATCAAGTAGGCGCCCTGTTCCCCGGCGATCTCCTTGAATTTTGAAAAATCGATCAAACGTGGATAGGCACTGGCCCCCGCAACGATCATTTTCGGCTTATGCTTCCTTGCCAGATCAGCCACCTGATCATAATCAATCTGCCCTGTCTTTGGATGCAGACCGTAGAAGGCGGTCCTGAAAAGTTTTCCAGAAAAATTCGCGGGACTCCCGTGGGTCAAATGTCCCCCATGAGAGAGATCCATCCCCAAAATGAGATCACCCGGATCGAGGAAAGTGAAATAGACAGCCATGTTGGCCTGGCTTCCCGAATGGGGTTGGACGTTGGCATATTCCGCTCCAAACAGTTTCATGACGCGGTCTATAGCCAGTTTCTCAGCCGTGTCAACAAATTCGCATCCGCCGTAATACCTTGCACCGGGATATCCTTCGGCATATTTGTTTGTCATTACACTGGCTTGCGCTTCAATAACGGCCAGGCTGGCATAGTTCTCCGATGCAATGAGTACGAGGTTTTGCTTTTCTCTTCTGATCTCTTTCCGAATGGCGTCGTAGATCTGTGGGTCTACTTTTTTCAGCTCCCGGTCATTTATCCATTTGCTCTTGGTCAATTTGATCAATCCTTATTTTATGTCGGCCTCCGTCAAAGGGGGTCTGGAGAAAAAGATCCACCATTTCCAGGGCAAGCCCTACCCCGATTACCCTGCCCCCCATGACCAGTACATTGGCATCATTGTGCTGTCTGCTAAGTCGAGCGGTAAAAAGGTTGTGGCACAAGGCAGCCCGCACTGGCTTATAGCGGTTTGCCACAAGACTCATTCCGATTCCCGTTCCACAAATGAGTATTCCGCGTTCGAATTCTCCGCTTGCCACCGACCGAGCCACCAGATGACCGATTTTCGGATAGTCGACGGAATCGAGGCTGAAAACTCCCGCATCGTGGACACCTGAAATCCCTTTGCTCTTCAGATGCGCTCTGCATTCCTCTTTCAGCCCAAAACCGCCGTGGTCGGAGCCGATAATAATCTTCATGATTTTTTCCACCGTCAAAGAAGAGATAATCGTCATCGTCTCTGAACGAAAACTCCGCTCAGGCACGATGTTGAAATTTAGATCAGCGGCAGGGAAGAAAAACCCAAGGCGGAATGGTTGTTCTGAATCCGCAACCTATTGCCAGATAATTTGAATAGAATACGATCACTTTGCTTCGTAGGCCTTGAAAATCAAAGAAGCGTTTGTTCCTCCAAAGCCAAATGAATTGGACATAGCCGTTACCAATTTTGCCTTTCTGGCAACATTGGGAACATAGTCCAGATCGCATTCCGGATCAGGGGTTTCATAGTTTATGGTTGGAGGGATGATACCATGTTTAATGGCAAGCAACGCATAAATCGCTTCAATTCCACCGGCGCCGCCAAGGAGATGGCCGGTCATTGATTTTGTCGAGCTTATTGCTAATTTCCGCGCATGATCCCCGAATACTACTTTAATGGCATTGTTTTCTGAAAGGTCGTTCAGTTTGGTAGAGGTTCCATGGGCATTAATATAATCAACAGCTTCAGGTTCGATGCCGGCAGAATGAATGGCGCCCTGCATACAGGCAATGGCGCCGACACCATCAGGTTCAGGAGCTGAGACGTGATAGGCGTCCCCACTCAGCCCATAACCGATCACCTCTCCCACAATTCGGGCGCCTCTTTCCCGGGCATGTCCCAGTTCTTCAAGGACCAGGATTCCGGAACCCTCTCCGATCACAAACCCGTCACGATCCAGATCAAAAGGTCTGGATGCCTTTTCGGGTTCGCTATTTCTTGTAGAAAGAGCCCGCATGGAACAGAAACCACCGACTGCCAGCGGCGTAATCACGGCCTCCGCACCCCCCGTAATAATGGCGTCGGAAATGCCTTCTTGGATCAACCGAAAGGCCTCTCCGATAGCATGGGTACTTGCAGCGCATGCGGTAGAGATAGCGAGATTGGGTCCTCTGGCGCCGAACTCAATGGCAATCTGTCCGGGAACCATGTTGGCGATAATCCCGGGGATAAAAAAAGGGCTAATCCTCTTTGCCCCTTTTTCCAGGAGCACAGAGTGATAATATTCAAGCATGCCGAGGCCGCCCAGGCCACTGCCTGTAACACAGCCAACCCGGTGTCCGTTCTTCTGGTCTATTTTCAGACCGGAGTCTTCCACCGCCATTCTTGCGGAAGCAATCGCATAATGGATGAAGATGTCAAAACGCCTGATCTGTTGTTTATCCAGGAAGTCGCTTGGGTTAAAATCAGTAACCTCCCCCGCGATTTGAGAGGCAAAATCCGAGGTGTCAAACCTTGTTATGAGACCAATCCCTGATTTTCCGGCACAGGCGGCATCCCAGTTTTTCTCAACGCCGGTCCCGAGAGGCGTCACCATCCCCAAGCCTGTCACAACAACCCTTCTCGTCATCTTAATTTCCCTTCCGTAAGGCCAGGACTCCATTTGCCCATAACCGCAAAATCTTCAGGAATGAAAATACTTCAGGTGGAATCGGTATGGGCGACGACCAGGAAAGCGATTATGCACCCATCGCATTCATTACATAATTCACGGCATCCTTAACCGTTGCTATTTTTTCCGCATCTTCATCGGGAATGGATACATCGAACTCTTCTTCCATCGCCATGATAAGCTCTACCTGATCCAGAGAATCAGCCCCCAGATCATCGACAAAGGATGCATCCATAACCACATCTTCTTCGGGGACATCAAGTTGCTCACAAATGATCTTTTTTATCTTTTCCTCAATACCCGACATAAACCTTTACCTCCCTCAGAATTTCTAAATTTTGAACACTGAAGTTCCAGTCCAATATTGTGTTACATGTACATACCACCATTCACATGAATGATCTGCCCGGTGATATACCTTGATTGCTCGGAACACAACCAATAGATTGCATCCGCCACTTCCTCCGGCTCGCCCATCCTGCCAAGGGGGATCTGCTGCATGAAATGATTCTTGATTTTATCAGGAAGAATTTCCGTCATTTCGGTCAGAATGAATCCCGGCGCTACGGCATTTACCGTTATACCCCTGGGCGCCACCTCCTTGGCAATGGTTTTAGTAAGAGCCATTACACCGGCCTTGGAAGCGGAGTAATTTGCCTGCCCCGGATTTCCTATCTGACCAACCACTGAAGAAACATTAACAATCCTTCCCTGCCGTTGTTTAACCATGGCGCGAATGACGGCCTGGGTGCAATTGAATACGCTCTTCAGGTTGATATTTAAGACAGTATCCCAAGCCTCTTCGGTCATACGCATGAATAGGGCATCTCTTGTAATTCCGGCATTATTTACAAGTACGTCGATCTTTTCAAATTTCTCATAAATTTCAGAGAAGAGCTTTTCGACCGATTGAAAAGAAGACACATCCACCCGATAACTCACTGCCTCCATCCCTTTTTCAGACAGTTGCCGCAATGTATCCAGTGAAGCGGATTCATCCGCGTCATAATGAACCAGGACAAGCCTTGCCTTTTCCTCTGCAAATCTGTGCGCTACTGCACGTCCTATCCCTTTGGAACCTCCTGTGATAACGACGACCCTGGAATCAGAAGCCTTCATGAAACACCCTCTTCTTTATAATGTATCTGTTGTTACCCTTCCGTAACCGCTCCCAGTGCAAGACTCATCTTCTCTACGATGCGGTTGCTGGCATATTGCGCAGCTACCCTAATGCCGTTCTTTATGGCCTTGGAGGAAGAACCACCGTGACACACGATTCCCACTCCCTTAATTCCGAGGAGCGGCGCTCCACCATATTCTTCGTAATCAAGTTTTCGTTTGAAACGATTAATCATATTCTGACACAATAAAGCATCAGAAGGATCTGTTTGAGGCGTCTCAAGTTCATTTTTTACGTGCCTGCTGATGGCCGCAACGACTCCTTCAATAACCTTCAGGACCACATTCCCTACAAAACCGTCGCAGACAATCACATCCACGTTGCCGTCAAAGAGGTCACGGCCTTCAACATTCCCCTTGAAATTCAAGGTACTTTCTCTGAACAGCCGATGGGACAAACGCACCTGCTCGTTGCCTTTGCTTTTTTCCTCGCCGATACTGAGCAAGCCAATCCTGGGGTTCTCGATTCCCAGGCAGGAAATTGCAAAAGCCTGCGCCATGACACCGAACTGGAAGAGATGCGTCGGTCTGCAATCCACATTCGCTCCCACATCGATAAGGATGCCAGGTCCTGTCTTGGTGGGAACAATGCTGGCTATGGCAGGCCTGTCGACCCCTTTGATACGTCCAAGGATGAGTACTCCGGCAGCAAGCATCGCGCCGCTGTTTCCCGCACTGACCACCGCATCCGCGACCCCGCTTTTCACAAGATCAAAAGCCACCCTTATAGATGCATCCTTCTTTTGCCGAACGGCTTTCAGTGGCGTCTCATCCATTTGCACCATATCTTCACAATGATGCACGGAGATCAGATCCGATCTTTTGTGGACGTCGAGAAGTTTTCCCAGTATTTCCCGATGCCCTACAAGAGTGACGGGAATGCCCAGTTCAGAAACAGCCTCAACTGTGCCCTCAACAACCACTTCGGGAGCATTATCGCCTCCCATGGCGTCAACGGCTACGTTCATATCAGCTCTCTTCTGTCTTAATTATAGTTCGCCCTTTGTAGGTCCCGCATGCAGGACATACATGGTGGGGAAGTACAGGTTCATGGCATTGTGGACACAATACGGCGCCGACCAATGAAATGGCGTCGTGAGACCGACGACTTCCGCGCTTTGACTTGGATCGTTTCTTCTTAGGTACAGCCATAATTCACATTGAACTCCGCGCAACCGTCTTCGGCATAGGGTAAAATCGGAACCCATTAGACGGCGCATGTTTAAAATTCACATTAAAAATCTCATTCCTCATGGAATTCCAGCTTTTTGAGCTTCGAAAAAGCCGGATGCCCCATATGCTTTCGGCAATCACATTTTTTTCTGTTCAAATTCGCTCCGCATTCAGAGCAAAGCCCCAGGCAGTCCTCCTTGCACAAAAAGCTCATGGGCAGGGATAGAAAGATTTGTTCCATAACCAGTTCTTGCAGGTCGACTTCCCCTTCGTCTCCTCCTGCAACCGTGAAATCATTTTCCGCAAGTTCTACGTCCCTGTTTTCAACAGAGGACGGAGTCGCAAAGGACACATGGAGACTAAAATCGGGTTTGAGCGTATAAGCAAATAGCTCAAGACATCTGCCGCACTCTACGTCAAGAGACCCTGACACGGAACCCTGAATAACGTAACCGGTTTGGTCTTTACGTACCGTTAAATTTGCTATAACAGGTTTTTCAAGACCCATAACCTGGTAATCCGAGATTTTACTCTGCCACCAGGCAGGAGTAAGCGTAACAGTGAACTGACGCGTTCCCTGTAAAAGCGCTGTAAAATCTACGATCATCGGATTCAACCTCGCCTGCTCAGGAGTATGCGATAACCATTTTTTAAAGAAAGAAACTGATTACATAAAAAACAGACGATTTGTCAAGAATTTTTCTAACCACCCGGCAATTGGCATGCTGTTTTATCTGCAAATCCAAGACCGGGAATCCCGCCAATATCTGGTGGGATTTGAAAAGGGCGTTTTCAATTTCGCTTTCTATAAGCATCTTTGAACATTTTCGCAACTCTTTCCGCCCATCCTCCCTGTTTTCAACATGAAATTTATAAGACAAAGCTCCCCGGCGCCCTGGAGAAAGAGTTATGGCTCTATCAAAATTATCTTTTCTATTGACATATTGAGTAATTAATTGATATTTTTATATATACTGAAAATGCCACGCAACAAAAACAACCTCTTTGTAGATATGCAAGGATCTTTGTATGTGGTTGACTTCCTGGAATGTTTTGCTGAACCAAGACTCTATCCGACGCGGGCACTGATGAACTATGTGGAAATATAGAGAACAACTCAGTTACTTTGGGAAATTGAAAAGATCTATTTATGAAGTCCTGAGAGACAGCCTGGAACGTCGCTTACTGAAGATTGCGCTGATTGATTCCTTTTTAAAATTCAAGGAGAACAACGCGGAATATTTTTTCGTGGAAAAGTCCGAATTGAAGCCAAAATCAAAAAGGACGGAAAAGGAGTCTGATTATTTTAACACCTTTCTTGTTATTTTATGTGAAGATACCATCAGTGATCACCTGAAAAATTATATCCGTTTCTTCCCGGAGAACAGCGTAATAAAAGAAAACATGAAGTACCTTGCGGAATTCCCTCTATACAGGCAGTTTCGGCAAAACCTGAGGCATTTCGACAATCCGAATTTCTTCGACCTCATAGAACAACTTCTGGATGTGGATTATGGTCTTCTCATTCAACAGGATCCGGGTGTAAAAAAGAAGAACAGATATTCTCTTACCCATTTTCATGTAAAAATTGACTGGCCTATTGCGGATGCCGCACAGGATCTGGCAAAATCTCTTCGGTACATTCAATCCAATCTCTATGAAAATGGAGATAAGGAAGGCCGCATCCTGCAAAGTAAATTGTTTGAATATTACGGCTGTCATCATACCGCCGGAGGCCGTCGGACCGCGGGGCTGATTGCCGCGCAGCTTTTGAGACAGCTTCCCTTTGTTTCAACGGTATTTATGTCCAGCTCTGAATCAAGGCTCATGTTCAGATATTCCGAGAGAGGGGTGTCCAAATTTTTCCTGATTCAGTTTTCGGATGAGCAGCTCCAGTGCATTGCCGAACAACAGAACTTGGAAAGTCGGTTTTTGAAGTCCGATTACCTGTATACGATTGGCGACGTTCAGATCGGCATTCTGGAGGTGTATTACCGCCACACACCCCATTCCAAACCCCCCGAGGACGGAAAACTGAGGAAGGTCAAAGCCGCCTATAATTGGTTAAAACTGGAACATGAACAACTCCATCCCAGATTCGATGCCCCCAATGCAACGCCCATACGCTGTAACTGGGTGTATTCATCGGACTAAACTTTTAACACGAGGAGGTCGTTTTCTCATCTATGGACAGTGCATCTATCGTAACCCGTTTTCCACCAAGCCCCACCGGATACCTCCACATAGGCGGCGCAAGAACCGCCCTCTTCAACTGGCTTTACACGAGACAAAAAGGGGGAAAGTTTATTCTCCGAATCGAAGATACGGATGAGGAGAGATCATCAGAAGAGGCCACCAAGGCAATTATCGAATCCATGGAATGGCTGGGGCTTTCTTGGGACGAGGGACCGTATTTCCAATCGAAACGGTATGACCTATACAACGCTTTCATTGAAAAGCTTCTGAAAAAAGGGCTCGCCTATCACTGCCACTGCTCTCAGGAGGAGCTGAATGAACGGAGAGAAGAGGCCAAGCGGAGGGGATTGAAACCCAAATATGATGGAAAATGCAGGGATCTTGGATTAGGTCCTGCGCCCGGTTCCGTGGTCAGACTAAAAACCCCTCTCACCGGAAACACCCGCTTTGTGGATCTCATCAAAGGACCTATCAGCTTTGGCAACGAAGAACTGGACGATTTGATCATACGCAGATCCAACGGAAGCCCCACCTATCATCTCGCCGTGGTTGCTGACGATATAGACCTGGGGGTAAACGTCATTATCAGAGGAGATGACCACGTCAACAACACTCCGAGGCAGATTCAGATCTATCATGCTATTGGCGAACCTTTGCCCCGATACGCCCATGTTCCCATGATTTTAGGGAGTGACAAAACCAGGCTGAGCAAACGCCACGGCGCCATGTCCGTGCTTGAATACAGGGAAATGGGATATCTCCCGCATGCACTGCTGAACGCACTCGTGCGCCTGGGATGGTCCCATGGAGACCAGGAAAAATTCACCATGGATGAGCTCGTTGAAAAATTCTCGTTGGAGAATGTCGGAAAAGCAGCAGGCGTCTTCAACTATGAAAAGCTTCTGGACCTGAACGCACAATATATACGAGAGGCTTCGGATGATTTTCTCGCGGAGAAACTCAAACCTTTCCTCCAACGCCTCGGCTTTGACAATCTGGCAACGGATAAAGTGAAAGAGGTGGCATCCCTCCTGAAAATGCGGAGCAAAACCCTGGTTGAAATGGCCGAAGCGGCACGCTTCTTTTTCGAGAAAGACCTGCTGTTTGAGGAGAAAGGAGACCAAAAATTCCTGAAGCCGGAAGTCTTGCCTTATCTTGAAATTCTGCACCGAAAACTTGCCTTGCTTCCCTCCTTTAAAAAGGAAGCCCTTGAAAATTGCTTTGAACTGTTTCTGAATGAACAGAATGTGGCATTAAAAATAATCGCACAGCCTCTCCGCATGATTTTGACGGGGAAAACCGCAAGCCCCGGACTCTTTGAGGTGATGGAAACCCTCGGAAAGGGAAAGGTATCGGAGCGACTGGAAAAGGGAATGACCCACATTCGAAACAAAGGGCTGTAATGCATGAATTCGGAGGCGATACTGGAAAAGTTACGTGAGATATATGGCGAGAAGCTTTGCAATCCCATACGCACGAATGTGCGCGTTTCAGAGGCACCGGCATCGGGGAAAACTATCTTCGAATTCGCCCCGGGATCCCCTGGATCTGAAGATTACCGTGAGCTGATCAGGAAAATTGAAGGGAACAATAATCTCTTTAAATAAATCGGCTCACTGCCGGTTGCACGTCTTTTTGGAGAAATATCCATAGGGATAATTGCTGTTGGTGCTGCTTTATACTTGACAATGCATGCAAGATTTGTTAACATTCCAAAAATTATGAAAGGCCCGTCTTTTTTGTGGCGGACCGGTTTGTTCTAAGGGAAAGATCCATTTGCAAAAGTGGCAGCCTGAAGCTTGGAACGATGAAAACTTTTTGAAAGGGGGATGTCACTATGGCTAATGGGACAGTAAAGTGGTTTAATGATCAGAAGGGCTTTGGCTTTATCGAACAGGAAGACGGGCCCGATGTATTCGTTCATCACTCGGCAATCAATGCCAGCGGATTCAAGACGCTTAACGAGGGTGATCGCGTTACCTTTGATATCGAGCAGGGACAGAAAGGTCCTGCCGCTGCAAATGTAACAGTCGTTTAGACTCGTATCAGTTTAAAAAGGGGCATGCTGGAAAATCCGGCATGCCCCTTGTTTTTTGGTGTAGGCCCTCACTCAGGGAGCGCTTTTCTTTTTTTGTTCGCTTTCAATCATACCCTTCAACGATTCTAAACTTCTGTTTTTTACACGCTTGCCATTTATAAATATTGCCGGAATACCGGTCACCCCGATACTCTTTCCTTCTTCGTAATCTTCATTGATCTTGCGAAGAATCGCGGGATCTTGCATGTCGGCTTCAAACCGGGGCATGTCCAATTTCAATTTCTCGGCGATCTCCTTTATTTTATTGTCATTAACCACGCTGTAATATTTGACAAGTTCATCGTGAAATTCCCAGAATTTACCTTGCCGTCCAGCTGCCATGGCAGCGGCGGCAGCCTTTGCCGCATACGTGTGATTGCTCAAAGGAAAGTTTTTAAAAACGACCTTTATTGTTTCAGGGTACTGCTTGAGCAACTGCTCAAGTGTCGGCGCGAGCCGTGCACAGTAGGGTCACTGGAAATCACCAAAAACAGCGAGAACAACCGGAGCATCTTTAGGTCCTTCATACGGGGACCCGGAAAGGTTGATGTCCACAACAAAATCAAAGTCCAGCCACTCAATGGTTCCTGTCTGCTTACCCGATAGAAAGATCTGCCCGCCATCCGCACTGAGCGCAATGTGGTCCGCGGCTTTTCCCGTTGCAATCCTTCCCACGGATTTCCCATCCCTTTCATATATGGAGATATTGCCTCCTTTTGTAAGCACAAAAAAATGTCTGCCATCAGGACTTACCGTAAAGTCAAGAATAGGCTCACCCACTTTCAGAGCGCCGGAGGCAACCCATTCCACTCTGGCAAAGCTGTAAGAATAAAGACCTATTACGGCCAACATCCCAAGTAGAACTCCAATGCATTTTGCTTTCATACGATTCTCCTTTACCGCGATCTCTACCTACACTTTTGCCGCAAAAACCCGGCTGTAGAGGCCAAGCCAGTTGCGGCCCATGATTTTTTCGACGGCGCCCCCGTTATAGCCGTGCTTCATCATTTCCTCGACCAGAAGCCCGATGCCGGAGATGTCTTCCATTCCTTTGATGGAAGCATCGAAACCGCAAAGATCCGAGCCGATCCCCACCCCGTCAGCCCCAAATTTTTGCACTACCCTATCCATATGAGCAAAAACGCTCCCGACTTCCGCTTTTCCTTCGG